>NZ_JBHYJC010000032.1:0-86334 GCF_042749045.1 Streptomyces sp. NPDC059008
CGACCGGCCGGCGGACTGGAGCCGCCGGCCCGGACCTACGCGTCCTGCGGCTGCTTGTCGCGGCGGTGCCGGCCGTGGGGGGTGGAGCCGGACTCCTCCGTGGCGGCCGGGCCACGGTGCCTGCCGGAGCTTGCGGCCTCGGCGGCCTGGGCGGATGCCTCCCGGGGGCGCGCCTGGGTCGTGTCGGTTCGGGCTTCGGACATGAAGAGAGTCACTCCGTCAGATCGCTTACGGCTTTACGCGTCGGGACCTCGCCCGACGGTCGTCGCCGAGGCTGACCCCGAGCGGAACTGTCGGTGGCCGGTCAACCGGCTGCGTGCCCCGGCCCGAAATAGTAACGGGGCCGGAAATCACATCGCACCGGGTCTACCGTGCCGTGAGAGGTGCCTGTTGCAGGGGAACTGGCCTGCACATTCGAGGATGTGCGGCGGAGCGGTGCGGTTCCCCGCCGACGAGCCGCGGATGTGTGGATCTTGTGGAGCGGTTGTCGTCATCCGCTGCATCCGGGACAATCCCCGCGCCGTTCGCCGTGCTTGCCCCGGAAGGGGAGGGCTCCGGCCGCACCGCCCCCTCCTGTTCGACGGCGCCCTTGGGGCCCACCGCCCTCAGCGCCTGCATGAGGCCCACGGGCCCCACCGGTCCTACCGACCCCGCCGCCTTCACCGGCCCCACCGGCTCCACGGGGCCGTGCCCCACCGGCTCCAGCGGTATGGCCATCCGCGCCACCCCGCACGGCTCGGCGTCCGTCGCGTACGGCAGCAGCAGTGCGCCGTCCGCCGTCCACAGCCCGGCCCCCGCCAGCCACCCCGCCGGTACGGGGAGTTGGCGCAGCCGCCGCCCCAAGGGCCGCCAGATCCCCAGCCACGTACCGCTCGCCGCGTCCATCCGGAACGCCACCGCGCAGCTCTCCGGTGCCAGCATCTGTCCCGGCTGGACGGCGAACGGGGTCATCGCCACGCCGGCCTCCGCTCCGCCTCCGCCCGGTTCGTGGCCCTCGGGGGCGAAGCCGGCGGGCCGCAGGCACTCCGGGAAGCGCACCGGCAGGCTGCTGCCCAGTACGCCCCAGCCCAGCCGGTCGTACCCAGGGGCGTCCGACCGTACGAGCAGCAGCCCGCTGTCCGGGTCGGCGAGCAGCAGGCGGTCGTTGCTGTGCTCGGTGATCTGCAGGAGCGGGCCGGTCTCGCCGCCCCGCCCCAGGTCGACCACCACGGTCTTGGTCCGGCCGTCCAACTCCCGGTCCAGGGCGAGGAGCCGGCCGCAGCGGTCCAGCCAGGCGCCGCCCGTACAGCGGCCCGGAATCTCGGCGATCCGCTCGGGGCCGTCCCCGCCGCCGTGCACCAGCCACAGCCCGGTGCGGTGCGGCCCGGGGGCCAGCGCGTAGCCGAGGGTTCCGTCGGGGGCGGGTGGCAGCAGCGTCAGTTCGGGCGCTTCCACGGTGCCCAGCAGCAGCTCACCGGTCCCCGGGTCCGTCGGGTAGAGCAGGCAGAGGGCGAAGCGGTCGGCGACCCGACGCAGGATCAGCACCCGGCCGTCCGTGAGGGGCAGCAGCTCGCTGTCCGGCTCCTCGGGCTGGCTGCCCGGCAGCGGTACGGCGTACGGCTCGGGTCCGCCCAGCGTCCAGCGCTCCGGGAACCAGCTCCCCGCGGCATCGTCGTGACGGGCGAGCCGGGCGGCGTACGAGCCGTCGGCGGCGATCGTCAGGGCGGCGCGGTGCGGGCCGGCCAGGGCGGTGGCGTCCTCAGTGGCGCAGATCGTCATTGCTTCGGTCACCTCCAGTCGGCAACCGAAGCTAGTTTTCGCACTTGCGGACGATCATCGCGAGTTGCGGTACTTCACGCGTAAGAGTGGCAGTTGTCCGGTTCGCCGGTGCCGGATGGGGTGGTTGTGCTTGCGGTTTCAACCGTGCATTAAGTTAGGTCTACCTAACTCGGCCTTGTCCGGCCCTTCCCTTGGAGTACGTGATGTCCCTTAGCCGCCGCGGCAGCGCCGCGATAGCCCTCGTCGCCGCCGGTGCCCTGTCGCTCGCGGCCTGCGGTTCCTCCGGCGCGGGCGGCAAGGGCGGCGACGGTGCGGGGTCGAAGGCCGTCGCCCAGGGCGGCAAGGACTTCGCCAAGGCGGCGGAAGAGACCGCGAAGATGGGCACCGACGCCGAGCCGGGACGGTTCCCGCGCACCATCGAGCACGCGATGGGCAGCACCCGGATCAAGGCCGCGCCCAAGAGGGTGGTCGTCCTCGACGTCGGCGAGCTCGACAACGTCGTCTCCCTGGGCATCAAGCCGGTCGGCTACGCCCCGACCGAGGGCGACGAGGGCATCCCCGACTACCTCAAGAAGGCCGCCGGCCACCCCAAGAGCGTCGGCACCGTCAACGGCCTCAACCTGGAGGCGGTCGAGCAGCTCAAGCCCGACCTCATCCTGGGCAGCAAGCTGCGCGCCGAGAAGCAGTACCGGCAGCTCAGCAGGATCGCTCCGACCGTGTTCTCGATCCGCCCCGGCTTCACGTGGAAGCAGAACTACCTGCTGAACGCCGCGGCTGTGGACAAGACCGCCGAGGCCAAGGCCGAGCTGGCCGCGTACGAGACCAAGGCCCGCAAGCTCGGCGCGGACATCGGCCCCAAGAAGCCGACCGTCACGATGCTGCGCTACATGCCGCAGTTCACCCGGCTCTACGCCGAGCAGTCGTTCATCGGCACGATCCTGAAGGACGTCGGCCTGCCGCGGCCCGAGAACCAGCGGATCGACGACCTCGCCACCGAGGTCAGCCCGGAGAACATCGACCAGGCCGACGCGGACTGGATCTTCACCGGTGTCTACGGCGACCCCAAGGCCACCAAGCGGGACAGCGCGGAGCGCAACCCCCTGTGGAAGAACCTCAAGGCGGTCAAGGACGGGCACGCCGAGAACGTCCGGGACGAGACCTGGTACCTGGGGCTGGGCGTCACCGCGGCCGGCAGCGTCCTGGACGATCTGCGGGGCTTCCTGGTCGAGTAGCGGCCGGCCGGGAGGACGTCCGCGCCCGGCACCACCGCCCCCGTCGCGCCGTTGGCCCCACCCCCTGTCACAGGCGGGGGGTAACCTTCCCTCCGTGCCCGTACTGTCTGAAGTCCTCACCGCGCTCGACGCCCTCTGGCCCCCCGAGCGGGCCGAAGGGTGGGACGCCGTCGGCACGGTCTGCGGAGATCCCGACGCCGAGGTCCGCCGTGTGCTGTTCGCCGTCGACCCGGTCCAGGAGATCGCCGACGAGGCGGTGAAGCTCGGCGCCGACCTCCTCGTCACCCACCACCCGCTCTATCTGCGCGGCACGACGACGGTCGCGGCCTCGACCTTCAAGGGCAAGGTCGTGCACACCCTCATCAAGCACGACATCGCCCTGCACGTCGCGCACACCAACGCCGACACCGCCGACCCCGGTGTCTCCGACGCCCTGGCGGGCGCTCTGGATCTGCGCATCCTGGGCCCGCTGGTGCCGGACGCGAGCGACCCGGCGGGCCGGCGCGGCCTGGGCCGGATCTGCGAGCCGGCGCATCCGATGACGCTGGCCGAGTTCGCCTCGTACGCCGCGGCCCGGCTGCCGGCCACCGCGCAGGGCATCCGCGCGGCCGGCGACCCGGAGCGGGTGATCCGCACCATCGCGGTCTCCGGCGGCTCCGGTGACAGCCTCTTCGAGGACGTGCGGGCGGCCGGTGTGGATGCCTTCCTCACCGCCGACCTGCGCCACCACCCGGCCTCCGAGGCCACCCAGCACACCCGCAACGGCCCGCTGGCGCTGCTCGACGCCGCCCACTGGGCCACCGAATGGCCGTGGTGCGAGCAGGCCGCGGCCCAGCTCGACGCGGTCTCCGACCGGCACGACTGGGGACTGCGCACGCATGTCTCCCGTACGGTCACCGACCCCTGGACCGCCCACGCGGCGTCCACCCCTCTCTTCACCCCGACGCACACCACAGGAGCCCCACGCTGAACGCCGCGCCCGCCGACCAGATCCGCCTCCTCGACGTCCAGAACCTGGACGTGAGGCTCACCCAGCTCGCGCACCGGCGCAAGAACCTCCCCGAGCTGGCCGAGCTGCAGACCCTGGAGGCCGACCTCACCCAGCAGCGCGACCTGCTCGTCGCCGCGCAGACCGAGGAGAGCGACACCAGCCGCGAGCAGACCAAGGCCGAGCAGGACGTGGACCAGGTGCGCCAGCGCGCCGCCCGCGACCAGAAGCGCCTGGACTCCGGAGCCGTCACCTCCCCCAAGGACCTGGAGAACCTCCAGCACGAGATCGCCTCCCTGGCGAAGCGTCAGAGCGACCTGGAGGACGTCGTCCTGGAGGTCATGGAGCGCCGCGAGGCCGCCCAGGAGCGGGTCGGCGAGCTGACCGACCGGGTGGCGGCCATCCAGGCCAAGGTCGACGACGCCGTCTCCCGCCGTGACACCGCGACCGGCGAGATCGACGCCGAGGCCGCCACCGTCACCAAGGAGCGCGAGCTGACCGTCGCCGACATCCCGGCCGACCTCCTCAAGCTCTACGACCGCATCCGCACCAAGGAGGGCGGCGTCGGCGCGGCCCGTCTCTACCAGCGCCGCTGCGAGGGCTGCCGGCTGGAGCTGAACATCACCGAGCTGAACGACGTGCGGGCGGCCCCCGCCGACGCCGTCGTGCGGTGCGAGAACTGCAGCCGGATCCTGGTCCGTACGCCCGACTCGGGCCTGTAGGCCATGGCGCGCACGCTGATCGTCGAGGCGGACGGCGGGTCCCGGGGCAACCCGGGGCCGGCCGGCTACGGCGCGGTCGTCCTCGACCCGGAGACGGGCGAGGCGCTCGCCGAGGCCGCGGAGTTCATCGGCACCGCGACCAACAACGTCGCCGAGTACAAGGGCCTGGTGGCCGGCCTCAGGGCGGCGCACGCGCTGGATCCGCAGGCGCGCATCCAGGTGCGGATGGACTCCAAACTGGTCGTCGAGCAGATGTCCGGGCGCTGGCAGATCAAGCACCCGGACATGAAGCCGCTGGCCGCCGAGGCCAGGGCGGTCTTCCCGGCCGGCCAGGTCGCGTACGAATGGATCCCGCGCGCGCAGAACAAGCACGCCGACCGGCTCGCCAACGAGGCGATGGACGCCGGCAAGCAGGGCAGGCAGTGGGAGCCCGGGGACTCCAGGGCGGCGCTGGCCACCACCACCGCGCCGGCCCGCAGCCCCGCGGCCCGCGCCGCCGACGTGGCGGCCGAGGCCGCGGACGAGGTGGCGGCCGCCCCTCCGCCGGCCGGCTGGGGCGCCCCCGACCTCGGCGTACCGGCGACCTTCGTCCTGCTGCGGCACGGCGAGACGGCGCTCACGCCCCAGAAGCGGTTCTCCGGGAGCGGCGGCGCCGACCCCGAGCTGTCCGCCGCCGGCCGCCGCCAGGCCGAGGCGGTCGCCGCCGCGCTCGCCGCCCGCGGCACGGTCCAGGCCGTCGTCAGCTCCCCGCTGCGGCGCTGCCGGGAGACCGCCCAGGCGGTCGCGGACCGGCTCGGCCAGGAGGTCCGTGTCGAAGAGGGCCTGCGCGAGACCGACTTCGGTGCCTGGGAGGGGCTGACCTTCGGCGAGGTGCGCGAGCGCTTCCCCGATGACCTCGACGCCTGGCTCGGCTCGTCCAAGGCGGCGCCCACCGGAGGCGGCGAGTCCTTCGCGACGGTCGCCCGCCGGGTCGCCGTCGCCCGCGACAAGCTGCTCGCCCGCTACGCCGGCAAGACGGTGCTGCTGGTCACGCATGTCACGCCGATCAAGACGCTGGTCCGGCTGGCTCTGGGCGCCCCGCCGGAGTCGCTGTTCCGTATGGAGCTCTCCGCGGCCTCGCTCTCCGCGGTCGCGTACTTCGCGGACGGCAACGCCTCGTTGCGGCTGCTGAACGACACCTCGCATCTGCGGTAGGCCAGGCGCCCCGGTGGTGGACGCGTCCGGGTACGCGAGCGGTTGCCACGCGGACACCGGAAGACGGGCCCGGCGCATCGGCCGTCCGATGCGCCGGGCCCGTTCGCGTCACCGGGCGCGGCGGGCCGTCAGACCGCCAGCGCCGCCGCTTCCAGGGCGAGCCGGCGCACCCGGTCCCAGTCCTTGGCGGCCAGTGCGTCGGCCGGCAGCATCCATGTGCCGCCCACGCAGCCGACGTTGGGCAGCGCCAGATACGACGGGGCCGACGCCAGGTCGATCCCGCCGGTCGGGCAGAAGCGGGCCTGCGGGAGCGGCGCGGCCAGCGACTTCAGATAGGCCGTGCCGCCGGCCGCCTCGGCCGGGAAGAACTTCAGCTCGGTGACGCCCTCCTCCAGCAGGGTCACCACTTCCGAGGCGGTCGAGACGCCGGGCAGGAACGGGATGCCCGAGTCCCGCATCGCGCGCAGCAGCCGCGGCGACCAGCCGGGGCTGACCAGGAACTGCGCGCCGACCGCACCGGCCGCGGCGACATGCTCGGGGGTCAGCAGCGTGCCGGCGCCGACCACCGCCTCCGGGACCTCGCGGGCGATGGCCGCGACGGCGTCCAGCGCGGCGGGCGTCCGCAGGGTCACCTCGATGGCGGGCAGTCCGCCGGAGACCAGCGCCCGGGCGAGCGGTACGGCGTCGGCCGCGTCCTCCAGCACGACGACCGGGATGACGGGGGCGAGCCCGAGGACCGAGGGGGCGGTGGGCACGGGGGAGGAGGCGCTGGTCACGCCGCCCATAGTGCGCCCACGCAGCCACCCTCCGCAACGATCGTTGCGCATGTTGCAACAGTCCTGGGGGTCCGCGGCCCTGGGACCCTCCGCTCCTCAGGTGCCCGGCCGCCCGGCCACCGGCCCTACAGCTCCGTCACGATCACATCGAGGGACCACGCCGCGCCGCGCTTCGCCGGCGCCTTCGCCTCCACGACGTACCCCAGCCCGCGCAGCGCCTCCACCAGCTCCGCCGGATCCGCCGGCTCCAGCCCCGCGGACAGCAGGTCCCGCACCATCCGCCCCTTGGTCGCCTTGTTGAAGTGGCTGACCACCGACCGCTTCTCCACACCGGACACGATCTTCGACTGGAGCACCCGGACCGTCGCGGTCCGTCCGGCCACCTCGCCCTTGGGCTTCCACGCCGTGGCGTACGCCGCCGACCGCAGGTCCAGCACCAGCCCGTCCCCGGCCGCCTGCGGCATCACCTCCGCCATCGGCGCCCGCCAGTACGCGCCCAGCGCGCCCAACCCCGGCAGCTTCACCCCCATCGAGCAGCGGTACGACGGGATCCGGTCGCCCAGGCGCACGGCGCCCCACAGACCCGAGAACACCAGCAGCGAGCGCTCGGCCAGCTTGCGCGCCCGCGCGTCCAGGGACCCGGCCCCGAGCGCGTCGTAGAGCACGCCGGTGTAGATCTCCCCGGCCGGGCGCGTCCCGGCGGCCCGCAGCCCCGCGTTCTTGGCGATCTCACCCCGGAGACCGTCGCTCAGCCCGAGCACCTCCTGGGCCTTCGCCTCGTCCGCCGCGCACAGCTCGACCAGCTCCTCGAACACCGCCCGGCGCGCGTCGGTCAGCCCCGGCAGCGACAGCGCACCGATGTCCAGCGGCGCCCCGGCTCCCGGCGTGGCCTTGCCTTCGGACGGCGGCAACAGCACGAGCACGGTGTTCTCCTTCACGGCGGTACGGGCGGGGGTGCGGCCCCGGGAAAGCGTATGGCCTGCGGCGGCCGGGTGCGGAAACGCCCCCGCGGCCCCTCCGCCCGTGGAGGCGCTGCTCGGCCCGTGTACACCGCGCCAACGGCGCCCGCCGGCCATACGCTCGGTTTCATGCCCCGTCGCCATATGCATGTGACCGACGCAGCCGAGGCCCCGCTGCGCGCCGCGCTGCGTGAGCTGCGCGGAAAGCTGGAGATCCCGGACCACTTCCCGCCCACGGCGCAGGCCGAGGCGGAGAGCGCCGCCCGTGCCCCGCGGATCCCGGCCGCCGACGGCGCGGTGGCGACCGAGCACACCCTGGAGGACGCCACCGACCTCCCCCTCTTCACCATCGACCCGCCCGGCTCCCTCGACCTCGACCAGGCGATGTTCCTGTCCCGGCGCAGCGGCGGCGGCTTCCGCGTCCACTACGCCATCGCCGATGTGGCCTCCTTCGTCACACCGGGCGGCGCCCTGGACGCCGAGGCCCACCACCGTGTGACGACCCTGTACTTCCCCGACGAGCGCGTTCCGCTGCACCCCTACGCGCTGAGCGAGGGCGCCGCCAGCCTGCTGCCCGACCAGGACCGTCCGGCCGTGCTGTGGCAGCTCGACCTCGACGCGCAGGGCGCGCTGACCGCCACCTCGGTGCGCCGCGCCCTGGTCCGCTCCCGGGCCAAGCTGGACTACGCGGGCGTCCAGCGGGTCCTGGACGACGGGACGGCCGAGGAGCCGCTCGCCCTGCTCCGTGAGATCGGCCTGCTGCGCGAGGAGCGGGAGGCCGCCCGGGGCGCGATCTCCCTGCACGTCCCCGAGCAGGAGATCGTCGAGCACGACGGCCACTACACCCTCGAATACCGCGCCCCGCTGCCGGCCTACGCCTGGAACGCGCAGATCTCCCTGCTCACCGGCATGGCCGCGGCCGAGCTGATGCTCGCCTCCGGGATCGGCGTGCTGCGCACCCTGCCCAGAGCCCCGGACGGCTCGGTCGCCCGGCTCCGCCTCACCGCCCGCGCCCTGGGCATCGACTGGCCGCACCACACCTCCTACTCCGCGCTGATCCGCACCCTCGACCCGCGCCGCGCCACCCACGCCGCGTTCCTCCAGGAGTGCACCGCCCTGCTGCGCGGCGCCGGCTACACCGTCTTCGACGGCACCCCGCCCACGGCCTCCGAGGTGCAGCACGCCGCCGTCGCCGCCCCCTACGCGCACGCCACCGCTCCGCTGCGGCGGCTGGTCGACCGCTACACCTCCGAGCTGTGCCTGGCCGCCTCCGCCGGCGAGGAGCCGGCCGACTGGGTGCGCGGCGCGCTGCCGGCACTGCCGGGCGAGATGGAGTCCGGGACCCAGCACGCCAACCGGGTCGAGCGGGCCTGTGTCGACCTCGTCGAGGCGGCGCTGCTGCGCGACCGGGTCGGCGAGACCTTCGAGGCGCTGGTCGTCGAGATCCAGGAGAAGGACCCCACCCAGGGCACCGTCCACCTCTACGACCCGGCCGTCATCGGCCCGGTCGACGCCGCCTCGAACGGCCCCGAGCTGCCGCTGGGCCACCGCATCCGGGTCCGCCTCGCCGAGGCGGAGCCGGGCCGCGAACCGGTCCGCTTCACCCCTGCCTGACCGCCTCGGGGGCACCCGGCGTCTCGGGTGTCCCCGGCGCCCCGGGGCACTCGCCGCATGCCGCCACCGCCGCCCGCACGGCCGCGACCGCGCCCCGTGCGTCATCGGCGTGGAACCGCACCGTCCGCACCGTCTCCCGCCGCCCCAGCAGCGTCGTGGTCTCGACCGGTTCGGCCAGCTCCACGGTCACCGACGTCTGCCCGCCGACCGCCAGCTCCACGACCCCGGCCCCACCCTCCTTGCTGAACCGCAGGTCATGGCGCACGGAGGCGATCCGCTCCAGCGGTATCCGCAGCTCCCGCCGCGCCCCTTCGCAGAGCCGCAGCTCACCGGGGCCCAGGACATGCGGCCGGGTGACCGCCGCCGCCTGGAACCCCAGCATCATCAGCACCGTGTAGACGTCGAGGACCAGCATCACCGCACGCGCCACCGGCACACCGCCCAGCAGCACATGCAGCCCGACGGTCTCCACCCCACACACGAACGTCAGCCCGTACACCAGCGCCGCCTGCGCCCCCGCATAGGGCATCGCCCGGTCTCCCGGCGCCACCGAGATCCGCCGCCGCGCCACCCACCGCCCCAGGCTCACCATCCAGCGGCCCTCGTGTGCGGCCAGTGCGCGCAGCGTGCCGCCCCGGCTCACCGGGCACGCTCCGCCACGAGCCGGATCGCCTGCCGTACGGCCTCGGCCTGCGCGGGCGCGAAGTGCGCGTAGTACGCCGCTATGAGGCCGTCGTCCGTCCCCGGGCCGGCCGCCCGCTCCCAGTCCTCCCCGCCGACCTCGGCGAACACCGAGTCCGGAATGCACTCGGCGAGCGCCCGTGCGGCCTGCGCGACCCGCGGATCGTCCGGCGCGGCCGTGGCCAGCGCGTCCAGCAGCCCGTACACCTCGTACGTCCGCTCCATCGCCCCCGGCGTCGAGGTGGCCTCCTGCAGCAGCGCCACCACCCGGCTGCCCTCCTTCCCTCCCGCCATCGACTCCATCAGCGCCAACACCTCGCGCTCCTTCGCCGCCATCGCGGGCTCCGGACCGGGGCGCGCGGCCGAGGTACGGGCCATCTCCCCGAAGACGGCCGCCAGTTCGTCCGACACCGGCCCCTCCGCCCACAGCCCCCCGTGCTGCTCCGCCTGCCGCCGCAGGGCGGCCAGCCGACCCCGCCGCCGGCGGACCTCCTCCTCCTGGCGGGCCAGATCCGCGTCCAGCTCGGCCAGGACCTCGTCCAGCTCGCGCCCGGAGTCGTCGGCGAGCACATCGCGTACTTCGTCCAGCCCGAGCCCCAGCTCCGTCAGCCGGCGCAGGCGTGCGAGCTCGACCGCGTCCCGCAGCCCGTACTCCCGGTAGCCGTTGGCCCGGCGTTCGGGCTCGGCCAGCAGACCGAGGTGGTGGTAGTGGCGCACGGCGCGTGTGCTGACGCCGACCAGACCTGCGAGCTCACCGATTCTCATGCGCCCAGTAGAAACGTTGCCGCTGCGACAAGGTCAAGGGCGGACCGGGAGGGGGCGAGGCCGGCCGGTGAGGGGCGGCTCGCGGCCCCTCGACCTGTGGGTACCATGGTCGGCACGGCGGACGAGCCGGCCGGACGGCCGCGTGGGGGTCCTGACATCTTCGGATGCGCGGATCCTCCCGAGGAACGTCCGGGCTCCACAGGGCAAGGTGGTGGGTAACGCCCACCCGGGGTGACCCGCGGGACAGTGCCACAGAAAGCAAACCGCCCGGGCCGCAAGGCGCGGGTAAGGGTGAAACGGTGGTGTAAGAGACCACCAGCCTCCGAGGTGACTCGGAGGGCTAGGTAAACCCCACCCGGAGCAAGGTCAAGAGGGGGCATCGCTGATGCCCCTGCGCGGACGATCGAGGGCTGCCCGCCCGAGTCCGCGGGTAGACCGCACGAGGCTGCCGGCAACGGCAGTCCTAGATGGATGGCCGTCTCCCCTCGGCCCGCAAGGACCGGGGGCGACAGAACCCGGCGTACAGGCCGACTCGTCCGCCACTACAGCTCCGGCCTGTCGCCGTAGTCGTAGTTCTTGGTCGTGGTTCGTGCCACGGCCGGGTCCCGTGACGTCCGACAGCTCGGACGGAGACGCTCACGATGCCCCATCCCCACCCCCGTCCCCGCCGCGGCCGGGACCCCGAGAACCCGGGCCCCGAGAAGCTGGTCGAAGCCGCCCGGGCCTCCGGCGTGACGGACGAACGCCTGCTGCGCGCCCTGGGCGCGACCCCGCGCGAGGCCTTCGTCCCGGCCACCGGCAAGGCGTCGGCATACGCGGACGTGCCGATTCCGCTCGCTCATGACCAGGTGACGACGCAGCCCTCCCTCGTGGCGATGATGGTCGCCGCGCTCGGCCTCACAGGGGAGGAACACGTGCTGGAGGTCGGCAGCGGTCTCGGCTTCCAGACGGCGCTGCTGGCCCGCCTCGCGGCGTACGTCGTCGGCGTCGAGCGGTGGGCGGACCTGGCCGAGCGGGCCCGGGCCAACCTCGCCGGGCAGGGCATACGCAACGCCGAGATCGTCGTCGGCGACGGCACCCGGGGCGCGGCGGACCGGGCTCCGTTCGACGCGATCGTGGTGTGTGCCGCCTTCCCGGAGGTGCCGCCGCCGCTGGCCGCGCAGTTGCGGGTCGGAGGCCGACTGGTGCAGCCGATCGGGCCCGGGGGCCAGGAGTGGGTCGAGCTGTACGAGCGGACGGACCGGGGACTGGCGCGCCGCCGGACCGTCGTCCTCGCTCACTTCGTCCGCCTCTTCGGAGAGTACGGATACTCCCCAACGGGCCGTTCCCCGACGGCCTGGTTCGAGGACACTGGCTGACATGGTGGTGACATGGTGACCGTCCTCGGCGTCGACGCCTGCCCGGGGGGTTGGCTGGCGGTCGAGCTCCGCGACGGCCGCTTCGCGCAGGCGCGTGCCGTGACGACCCTGCGCTCCCTCCTGCCCGTTGCCGCGGCCGGCGGCGTCGAGGTCGTGGCCGTGGACATGCCGCTGGGGCTCCTCGACGCCGGGTGGCGGCGGGCGGACGCCGAGGCGGCGGCCCTGCTGGGACCGCGCAGGGGGAGCGTCTTCCGGGTGCCGCCGCGCGCGGTGTGGCAGGAGGAGACGTACGACGACGCGCGGCGCCGGTGCCGCGCACTCACCGGGGCCGGGCTGAGCCGCCAGAGCTGGGGGCTCGCGCCCAAACTCCGTGAGGCGAACGCCTGCTTGGCGGAACCCGGGGGCCACCGGCTCAGGGAAGTGCACCCGGAAGTGTCGTTCCGGGCCCTGGCGGGCGGGACGCCGCTGCTTGCCCGCAAGAAGAGCTGGGCGGGCCAGACGGCGCGGCGCGCGCTCCTCGCCACGGCCGGAATCGTCCTCCCTGACGACCTGGGGGACGCGGGGCGCACCCCGCCCGACGACGTACTGGACGCGGCCGCCGCCGCATGGACGGCCCACCAAATCGCCCTCGACCGCGCCCGCCCCCTCCCGGACCCACCCGAACACGACGCCGAAGGACGCCCGGTCGCCATCTGGCACTGACCGGCTGTGGCTCGGCCGGCGGCGGCCGGAGGTCACTCGGTCGCGCGGCCGGGGCCGACCTGGCGCGAACTGATCGACCGCTGCGGGCGAGCTGCTGTACTGCGCGCATGGCAGATCAGAAACAGTGCACGGTGGTCCGCACCGGGCAGTACGAGGGAGTCCAGGGCGGCACCTTCGGAACGGGCGTCAGCGCCCAGTCGGCCGGGGCGGAAGGCCTGTGTCTCCACCGACTGGTGATGCCCGCCGGTACGCGGGGGCGGCCGCACCTGCACGAAGGCCATGAGTCGGCCATCTTCATCCAATCCGGCCAGGTCGAGGTATGGCACGGGGCGGAGCTGGCCGAGCACGTGGTGCTGCACGCCGGCGACTACTTCTACATCCCGGCGAACACTCCGCACATGCCGGTGAACAGCGGCACCGAGGCCATGGTGTGCCTGGTCGCACGAACCGACCCGGACGAACAGGAAGGCGTCCGACTGCTGAACCTACCGACCTGGCTGGAAACCCGGCTCGGCCCCCTGCCCGTCGGCGCCGGCTGAGCCCGTCCGTCCCCTCTGAGGACCACACCGGGTAGCTGGGAAGACCGGGAGCAGCGCGGCCGCCGGTCCCGTCCGGCGGGCTGCCAGGGCCACCGTGCGGATGGGTCAGGCCTTGCGGGCCACCCCCGCGTAGAGCGGGGGGCCGGTGTGGCCCCAGGCGGCCGTTCGGGGGCCGGTGGGGTCCGGTCGCCACCGCTGGGCCACCTCGACGCCGGGCTCGACCAGCTCCAGGCCGTCGAAGAACCGCAGGACCTCGTTCCGGCTGCGGGCGTTGAGGTGGGGCACCGTGGTCGAGAGGGTCCCCGGGACCCTCTCCAGAGCGACGGGCGCGAAGCCGTCCGTGACGTAGGTCAGCGCCAGGAAACTGCCGGAGGGCAGTGCACGCATCAGTCGGCGGACGATGGCGTACGGATCGCGCGTGGCCGGCAGCCAGTGCAGTACGGCGATGAGGGTCAGTGCGACGGGCCGCCCGAGGTCGAGGGTCTGCCGTAACCGCCGGTTCTGGAGGAGCTCGTCCGGATAGCACAGGTCCGCCTGGATGTAGGCGGTCCGGCCGTCGGGGTGGCTGGTGTGCAGGGCGCGCGAGTGCGCCAGGACGATGGGGTCGTTGTCGGCGTAGACGATCCGTGACCGCGGGGCGATGGCCTGGACGACCTCATGGAGCGTGGGCGAGGTCGGGATGCCCGTTCCGAGGTCGAGGAACTGCCGGATTCCGGCCTCGGCGGTCAGATACCGGGCCGCCCGGCGCATGAAGGCCCGGTTCTGCCGGGCGATCACGGAGGCGTTCGGCACGGCGGCGAGCGTCTGCTCGGCCGCGGCGCGGTCGGCGGGGTAGTTGGTGGTACCGCCGAGGAGCACGTCGTACACGCGCGCCGCGTGCGGCCTGTCCGGGTGGAGTTCGACCGGCGCCTCGGGGCGGGCCGTCATCCAGTCCTCCGGCTTCGGCATGGCCGGCACTCCCTCCCCGCCCGATGCGCGGTGGTTCCCAACGTGGCTGTCACCGTAGCGCGTTGACCGGCGACTGCACGTGGACCGAGTGCGGGGTGTGGTGCGTGTCTGGTGGCGGGGTGCGTCGTTCTTTTCATAAAAGCCCATCTCCCCACCTCCCTAAGGAGTTTTGATGCGACGAGTCCTCACCGCAGCCGCCACCGCCGCAGCCGCCCTGACGCTGGGTTCGGCCGGTGCCGCCCAGGCCGTCGAGGTGCCGAAGGCCCCCGACCTGGGCGGCACGAGTGCCGTTGACCCCGGTGAGCTCGGTGGTTCGGCGAGCGGGGCGGCGCAGACCGCCGCGCAGACGGTCGCGCCGCTGGCCGGCGATGTCGCCGGATCGGCGGGTGACGTCCTGGGGGAGACGACGAAGACCGCCACGGCGGGCGGGGCGCTGATGGGTGGGCTGCCGACTACGGCACTGCCGGCCAAGACGCTGCCGGCCAAGGGGCTGCCGACGAAGGGTCTGCCGGCCAAGGGTCTGCCGCTGTCGACCTCCGGGCTGTCCACCGACCAGCTGCCCACCGGTGGAGCGTCCACGGGCCAGCTGCCGACCAGCGGGCTGTCGACGGACCAGCTGCCCACTGGCGGACTCTCCACGGACGCGCTTGCGGCCAAGGGGCTGCCGCTGTCGACGGACGCCCTCCCCGCCAAGGGGCTGCCGGTCTCCACGGACAAGCTTCCGATCAAGGACCTTCCGGTGTCCACGGACCAGGTTCAGGCTGCGACCAAGGCTCTGCCCCTGGCGTGACGCGTCCTGCCGGGTTCTCCGGGCCCGCAGGCGGTCGGCCCCGCCCCGCCCCTCTTCGAGGGGGTGGGGCGGGGCCGTTTTCGTCGCCGCTTCCGAGAAGGGGCGGGCCTCAGCCGCCCCAATGCCACCCCGGCCTGAAATACGGCTCGAAACCCCTCAGCGGTGTGGGTGTGATGCATCCTCCACATGGGTAACACGCCTTCCTCGTAAGGGTGATGGGGGTGGTGTGCCACGCCCCTGGTGCGCCCCTGATGTCCATCCGTGGGGGAGAGCTGGATGTCCGACCTGGCGACCGTGTCCACCGAAATCGCTCCCTATCTCACCCTGGCCGCGAACAGCCTGGGCACCTCGGTGATCACCGCCGCCCAGCAGCGGATCGCCGAACGCACCGTGACGGCCGGCGAGGGCTTCTTCCGCCGGCTGCTGCGCCGTGGCGACGGCACCGACGGCGACCTCGCCGGCGACACCGGCGGCGGCACGCCCCATCAGCTGGACGCCGACCGTGCGGACGCCCTCGACGAGCTGCTCGCGACGCTCACCGACCAGGAGCGCCGACTGCTGTCCGCCGCGGTGACCGCCTGGCTGCGCGCCCCGGCCGCCC
Organism: Streptomyces sp. NPDC059008; assembly: GCF_042749045.1. Classification (NCBI taxonomy): domain Bacteria; kingdom Bacillati; phylum Actinomycetota; class Actinomycetes; order Kitasatosporales; family Streptomycetaceae; genus Streptomyces; species Streptomyces sp. NPDC059008. Next base: position 15,628 of record NZ_JBHYJC010000032.1, read on the forward strand.
GGCGTGACGCCGCCCACCTCCTGGACCACGTCGACCGGCTCGCCCCGTCCACCGGCGGATACACCGTGCACAACACCCCGACCGCGACCGGCCAGGGCTCCATCGCGGCTGTCGAGATCCACGGCGACATCCACATGGGAGGCGGCGAGCGCACCCGGGACGGCTCATGACCGGCCGCCTCGGCGACAACGGCGACGTCTACAACAACCCGACGGCGCACGGCGATCACTCCATCGCGGCCAATGACATCAGGAACGTGATCATCAAGTGGGTGATGCACCCCAGCGCCCGCTGGCTGCCCCTGCTGCTGGCCTGCGCCGCCCTGGTGGTCGCCGGAACCAACTGGCCGGACGGGCCGGCCCGGCAGTACACCCTGTGGGGCACGCTCGCCGCGCTGTCGCTCGGCACGGCCGCCGCCCGCGTCCTCGGCCGAAGGCCCCGCGACGCCCGCGTGGTCGGCGTCCTCTCGCTGGTCTCCGTCCTGGCCACCGTCGGCGGCTGGCTGGCGTTCCGACAGGTCCTGACGCACGGTGAGATCGATGTGACCGGGCAGGTGCGTACGGAGGGCCGGCAGCCGCTGGACGGCACCGGGCATCGCGCCCTGGCCCTTCGGCTCGACGCCTCCGCCCTGGCGCAGCCCCGCGACGGCCTGCGGTTGACGCTGGCCATCGCCGACCACGAACCGGCCGGCCCCACCTGCCTTCCGGACACCGGCGCCACGCTGTCGCTGCTCACTTCGGGCGCCGCGGCTCAGTCGAAGGAGATCCGCCCCGGTGGCACGGCCGAATTCTCGCTGGGCGCGGGGGTCCGCAGCGTCCGCATCGACGTCCGGCTGCACACGGCGCGCGGCTGCCGCATGGACGTCCATGTGACGGGCGCGGTGCTGTACGACGCATAGACGGGGTGAACGGGTGAACGGGGAGGACGGGGTGAACGGGGAGATGGTGCGAGCAGTAGCAGTAGCAGTAGCAGTAGCGGCAGGAATATCGGCCGGGGCCGCGGTGGGGCGGCGGGGGCGCGTTCGGCGGGGGTGGCGGACGCTGCCGGGGGCGCTGCTGCTCGCCGGCGCCGCGCTGACCGCGACCGCCTGCGGTGCCTCCGCCCCGCCCTCGCTCTTCGAGTCCGGCAAGGTCTCGGTGGGCGCGAAGAACGACCAGCCGGGCACCGGGGTGGTCCACACGTACAAGTTCTCCGGCTTCGACATCACCGTCGCCCAGGAGATCCTCAAGGCCGTGGGCGTCGAACCGGACTTCGGGATCGTGCCGTCCGAGGACCGCAGCGCGGTGCTGACGGAGAAGAAGAAGGACCTGGTCGTCGCGACGTTCTCGATCACCGTCGAGCGGATGAGGAAGCTGGACTTCGCGGGCCCGTACGCCTCCACCTACCAGGGCATCATGGTCCGCAAGGACGACCACCGCATCCGAAGGCCCGACGACCTCTTCGGCAAGCGGGTCTGCACCTGGCCCGGAACCACCTCGGTGACCACGCTGGAGGGCCCCGAGTACAGCCGGATCGCGGTCTACGAGCGGCCGGACGCCTCCAGTTGCATCGAGGACCTCAAGGTCAAGAAGGTGGCCGACGCGGTCTCCACCGACCAGATGATCCTCTACGGCTTCACGCAGGAGAACCCGGATCTCAGGGTCGTCCCCGACCTCACCTACGGGTCGGCCAACCACTACGGCATCGCCATGAACAAGGGGCACCGCAAGGACTGCCTGCGGCTGCGCGACGCGCTGCGGGACTATGTCGGCAGCAACAGCTGGAGCCATGACTTCGCGACCTCGCTGTGGTCGATACCGAAGGCCGACGCCACCTGGGAGACCGACTACAAGCCACGCCTCGAGACCATCGACGCCCTCTCCTGCCGGGACCGGCCCCGGACCTGACGCCCGCGGGAGAGAGCCGGGAGGCCGTACGGCGCCTCCGGACGGTGTCCGCAGGGTGTCGCCGTACGGCCCCGGGGCGCGGCTCGCCCAGTCCGGCTCAGGATGTCCGGCTCAGCTCGTCTGGGCCTTCTCGTAGAGGTTCTTGGCGTCGTCGCCGAAGTACGGGCCGAACATCGTGTTGGGCAGGAACTGGTAGCCGAAGCTGTTCACCGAGGCCTGCAGGCCGGTGCCGGTCTTCTCGTCGAACGAGGTGAACCAGGGGCCGCCGCTGGATCCGCCGGTCATGTTGCAGGACAGCCCGTGGTCCTTGGAGAACAGCGGGTCCTTGATGGTGTTGCCGCTGCAGTAGATCAGCTTGCTGCCGTCGTACGGGGCGGCCGCCGGGTACCCGAAGGCGTACATCGCCTTGTTGTAGCCGGAGTTGAAGGACAGGCCCTGGCCGCCGACGACGTCGGTGAGCTTCTTGCCGTCGAGCGGGGCGACGACCGCCGCGCCGACGTCGTAGTTGATGTCCTCGCTGGCCGTCCACTGCGGGGTGGCGAGCGTCTTGGCGGCCGGCCACTTGCCGTACGGGGCCTCGCCGTCGTGGTAGCCGGGGACGAAGACCCAGTTGGTGTGCCAGTTGCCCTGCAGCTTCACGCAGTGCCCGGCGGTGATCACCGTGCTCTTGTTGCCGCTGGTCACCGCGTCGCCGGAGCAGGAGGCGTTGCGGCCCTGGTAGGTGAAGAAGACCCGGCCGGCGGTCTTGGTGACCGCGCCGCCGCCGGTCCAGGGCCCGCCGGCCTGGGGGAGCACCCCGGGCAGCAGCGAGGGGAGCGAGGGCACCTTCGGGAGCTGAGGGAGCGTGGGGAGGGTGGGCGGCACCTTCAGGGGGGCGCTGCGCGGAACGGCGGTGGTCAGGGCGCCCTTCGCCGGTGCGGCCAGGTCCAGGGGAGCGGCGGAGCGCATCCGGCTCGCGGTCCAGAAGGCGTCGGCGACGGTCTGCGGGGCGGGGGAGCGGTGGGAGCCGGGCGGGGTGGCGGCGCCGGCCGAGCCGGTGGGGAGCAGCAGGGCGAGCAGCGTACCGGCGGCCGTCAGGGCGCCGAGGGCGGCCCGGGACCTGCGCGCGGGGTGTGCCGTGGGTATGCCGTGAACTGCCGGTATGCCGCGAACGGTTCGTCTCACGCGTAACTCCTTCTGCGGGGCCGCGCGAGGCAGGGCGCGCGCGGCCGCGGGGGATGGGGCCGCGCGGGGGCGGCCCGGCAGACGAGTGGTGCGGATCCGAGGTAAGCGTGCCACCGGAAGCGGCGGGAGGGCAGGGGGCGTACGGGGATCGGTGCCGGCGGGCGGGTACCGGGGGCGGCCGCGCGGGGCCGGTCACGGCAGCGGCGGCCCCGTCCGGCGCCCGCGGTGGCCCCGTGGGGCGGGCACCTCAACCCCGCCCGATATACGGCATGTTCGTCGCCAGGACCGTCGCGAACTGCACATTGGCCTCCAGCGGCAGCGCCGCCATGTGGACGACCGTACGGGCGACGTCCGCCGCGTCCATCACCGGCTCGACGGCCGTCTGGCCGTTCGCCTGCAGGATGCCGGTCTGCATCCGGCCGGTCATCTCGGTCGCCGCGTTGCCGATGTCGATCTGTCCGCAGGCGATCCGGTACGGACGCCCGTCCAGGGACAGCGACTTGGTCAGGCCGGTCATCGCATGCTTGGTGGCGGTGTAGGCGATGGAGTGGGGCCGGGGCGCATGGGCGGAGATCGAGCCGTTGTTGATGATCCGTCCGCCCTGCGGGTCCTGGGCCTTCATAGCGCGGAAGGCGGCCTGGGCGCAGAGGAAGGAGCCGGTGAGGTTCACCTCGACCACCGTGCGCCAGTCGTCGTAGGACAGCTCCTCCAGCGGTACCGCCCGGCCGAAGGTGCCGGCGTTGTTGAAGAGCAGGTCGAGGTGGTCGAAGCGGTCCTGCACGGCCGCGAAGAGCGCGTCGACCTGGTCGGGGCGGGTGACGTCGGTCGGCACCGTCATGACCGTGGGGCTGTTGATGTCGGTGAGCCCCACCAGGCGGGCGGTCTCCGCCAGCGCCTCGGCGCGCCGCCCGGCCAGCACTACCGACCAGTCCTCGGCGATCAGCGCATGGGCGACCGCCCGGCCGATGCCGGAACCGGCGCCGGTCACCACCGCCACCTTCCGGGGCGCTGCCCCGCCCCGCCGTGCCTCCTGCGGCACCGCTGCCGTCTGCGGGCTCTGCCCGGCCGGTGAGGAGGGCGCCGGCAGTGTGGGCCAGGGCGCGGTGGCCGTCCCGCCCACCTGCCCGGCCCGTGCCGTCGGCGTCGCCTGTGCTGCCCGTGCCCGCTCTGTGTTCTGTGCCATGGCGGCAGCGTAAACGCCGTACGGGGAGCGGACCGGGCGACTCAGCCGCCGGTGTGGAAGCGCTGAAGGACGGCCGCCTTCGCGGCGGTGAACTCCGCCTCGGTCAGGATGCCGTCGCGGTGCAGCTCGCCCAGTTCCCGCAGCCGGCGCAGCAGCGCGTCATGGTCCTCGGCGGGTGCGGCGGCCGTCTCCCCGGTGGGCGGGGCGAGTGCCGGGGCCGCCGCGGCCGGCTTCGGCGCGCCGTCGCCCGACGGGTGCGGCAGCCGCGCCGCCACCGCCGCCGCCAGCAGCGCCGTCGTGCCGCTCTCCTTCTTGAAGCCCCACAGCTCGATCGAGTGGGGATCGTGCTCCGGCTTGAGCCGCTCGGTCCCCCCGTGCGTACGGAAGCGGAGGTAGCCGGACTCCAGGCCCGCGGCGGCCCGCCACTCCACCGCCGCCAGGTCGGCCAGCGCGAGGTCCCTGGGGCCCCAATGCCGCTTGGTCTCGCTGGTGTTCCAGCGCCATTCGATCTGCACCCGCTCGCCGTCGAAGGTGGCGATGCCGTCCACCCCGGCGGCCGACAGCGGTACCGAGGGGCCGGGCAGCAGGTAGCGGTCGCAGGGCCCGTCCGGTATCTGATCCAGCATCAGGGCCTGCCGCACCGCGTCCACGAAGTACTCGGCCACCTCGACCCGCCCGGGGTCCACGGCCACCTGGTACGGGTTCGCGTCGTCCGGCAGGGTGCCGCCGGTGACCTGCAGCAGCGGGTCGGCGCCGGCCCGCAGCCGCAGTCGCAGCCGGCCGCCCTTGCGGGCCGGCTCGTAGGCGACGCCGGCCAGCGCGGCCAGCGGCACCGTGAACTCGCCGAGGTCCTGACGCAGTTTGTGCACCCCGCGCTCGCTTCCCGGCACGATGCGCACGCTCTCGCCGTCGAAGCTCCAGGTGCCGTCCCGCACCATCAGTTCAGCCATGCAGCGCATCCTACGGAGGCCCGGCAGCGGACGGCGGATGCCGTGATTGTCCTGCGTCGTCCGGTCCGGGCCCAACCATCATCCGGCTGTCATGCATGCGTCGTACACGGGACAGCACGGCGCCGTCCCGGGGCACTCCAATCGTGGGCGACAACCGCCATCAGGGGAGGGCCAGATGACGCACCCAGCAGCGTACGAGCAGCAGATCCGGGCCGCCGCGGCTCACGTCGGCCGGCGCCGCTTCCTCACCGCCACCGGGGCCGCCGCCGCCCTCGCCTTCGCGACCAACCTCCCGGGCGCCGGCGCGGCGTACGCCGCCGAGGCCGACCCCCGCCAGATCACCGAGAACCCCTTCACCCTCGGCGTCGCCTCCGGCGACCCGCAGCCCGGCTCCGTGGTGCTGTGGACCCGCCTCGCACCGCGTCCGTACGAGAGTGGGGGAGGGATGCCGAACGCCAGAGTCACCGTCCGCTGGGAAGTCGCCTACGACGAGCGCTTCACACGGCTGGCCGGCCGCGGCCGGGCCGACGCGCATCCGGAGTTCAACCACTCCGTGCACATCGAGCCCACCGGCCTCGCGCCCGACCGGGTCTACTACTACCGCTTCCGCGCCGGCAGCTGGATCAGCCCCGTCGGCCGCACCCGCACCGCGCCCGCCCGCGGCGCCCGGATCTCCGCGCTGAAGCTCGCCGCGGTCTCCTGCCAGGCCTACCACGACGGCTACTTCACGGCCTACCGGCACCTGGCGCAGGAGGACCTCGACGTGGTCTTCCACCTCGGCGACTACCTCTACGAGTACCCGGTCGGCGCGACCGGCGGGGCCCGCAACTACACCGACCGCAAGCTGCCCGCGCTCTTCAACCGCGAGACGGTCACGCTGGAGGACTACCGGCTGCGCTACGCCCTCTACCGGTCCGACCCGGACCTGCAGGCCGCCCACGCCGCGCACCCCTTCATCGTCACCTGGGACGACCACGAGGTGGAGAACAACTACGCCTCCGACATCAGCGAGGACAACCTCCCGCCCGCCGAGTTCCTCGTCCGCCGGGCCGCCGCCTACCGCGCGTACTGGGAGAACCAGCCGCTGCGCCGCCCGCAGCGGCCCAACGGACCCGACGCCCGGCTCTACCGGCGCCTGCAGTTCGGGCAGCTCGCCCAGTTCGACATCCTCGACACCCGCCAGTACCGCTCCGACCAGGCCTACGGGGACGGCTGGCACACGCCGGGCCCCGAGTCCGAGGACCCCGGGCGGACCCTCACCGGCGCCGCCCAGGAGCGCTGGCTGATCGACGGCTGGCGGCAGTCCACCGCCCGCTGGAACGTCGTGCCCCAGCAGGTCACCTTCTCCGAGCGGCGCAACGCCACCGGTCCGGGCTACCAGGTCAGCATGGACGCCTGGGACGGCTACGCGGCCTCCCGTGCCCGGGTGCTGGCGGGCGCGGAGTCGGCCGGTGTGGACAACCTCGTCGTGCTCACCGGTGATGTGCACGTCCACTACGCCTTCGACATCAAGAAGGACTTCAAGGACCCCGCCTCGCGCACCGCGGGGGTGGAGTTCGTCACCACCTCGATCGCCAGCGGCAAGGACGGCGCGGACAAGCCCGCCAACTGGGCCACCTACATGGCCGCCAACCCGCACCTGAAGTTCTACAACGGCCGGCGCGGCTATGTGACCGTCACCCTGGACCAGGACACCGCCCGCGCCGACTACCGGACGGTGTCCGCCGTCACCACCCCCGGGGCGCCGGTGGCCACCGCCGCGTCCTTCGTCTCCGAGGCGGGCGATCCGGGCCTGAAGACCGCCTGACGGGCCTGAAGACGCCTGACGGGCCTGAAGGCGTCTGACGGTCCCAGGGCCTGACCGTCCCTGACCCCTCGGGCGGCCCCGGGGCCGAGTGGGACGTTGGTCCTAGGTCGATGGGACCGGCCCGGAACCGGCCGGTATCGGCCGCGTGCATGACACCATGGTTCGGTCATCAACGACCCATGGAGACGCTCATGACAGAGCCCGGCCCCACCACGGCCGAGACCCAGGACTCGCCCGCCATAGCCGGGCGGGACGCGGCAGCAGCACCCGCCGCGTCCCGCCGCACCGGCCTCCTCGTCACCCTCGTCCTCGGCGGCCTCACGGCGCTCGCGCCGCTCTCCATGGACATGTATCTGCCGGCCCTGCCGCAGGTCACCGCGGCCCTGCACAGCCCGGCCGCCACCATCCAGCTCACCCTCACCACCTGCCTGGCGGGCATGGCGCTGGGGCAGATGATCGTCGGCCCGATGAGCGACAAGTGGGGGCGCCGCCGCCCGCTGCTGGTGGGCATGGTGATCTACGTCCTGGCCACCGCCCTGTGCGCGGTCGCCACCGACGTCGCCTTCCTCATCGCCTTCCGCCTGCTGCAGGGCCTGGCGGGCGCCGCCGGCATCGTCATCGCGCGGGCGGTGGTCCGCGACCTCTACGACGGCGACGCGATGGCCCGCTTCTTCTCCACCCTCATGCTGATCTCCGGCGTGGCCCCGGTCGTCGCCCCGCTCATCGGCGGCCAGATCCTCCAGATCACCGACTGGCGCGGCGTCTTCGTCGTCCTGACCGCGGTCGGCGCGGCGCTCACCCTCCTGGTCTGGCGCACGCTGCCGGAGACCCTGGCACCCGAACGGCGGCACCCCGGCGGCCTCGGCCAGACCCTGCGCACCATGCGCGATCTGCTCGCCGACCGGGGCTTCACCGGCTACCTGCTCGCCGGCGCCTTCGCCTTCGCCGCGCTCTTCGCCTACATCTCGGCCTCGCCGTTCGTCGTCCAGGAGATCTACGGCGCCTCCCCGCAGACCTTCAGCCTGCTCTTCGGCCTGAACTCCGTCGGCCTGGTCCTGGCCGGCCAGATCAACGGAAAGCTGCTGGTCGGCCGGGTCAGCATGGAGAAGGTGCTGGGCTGCGGCCTGGTGCTGATCGCCGTCGCCGCGGGCGGACTGCTGGTGATGTCCGCCGGCGTCCTCGGCACGGTGGGCCTGGCCCCGATGGCCGCCGGCCTCTTCGTCCTGATGGCCGGTATGGGCCTGGTCCTGCCGAACGCCAACACCCTCGCCCTGCTGCGCACCCCGCACGCGGCCGGCTCCGCCTCCGCGCTGCTGGGCACCTCGACCTTCCTGCTGGGCTCGGTGGCCTCCCCGCTGGTGGGCGTCGCGGGTGAGCACACCGCCGTCCCGATGGCCCTCGTACAGCTGGTATGCGCCGTTTTGGCGCTCGTCAGCTTCCTGGGAATGTGCCGCCCGTGGCAGCGTAGGAAGGAGAGCACCCCGAGCGCGGGCGAGAGGACCTGATCCTGAAGGCACCGAGACTCACCTACGGCACGCCGACCCAGGCGGGGCTCGACCCGGCCTGGGTGGAAAGGCTGGTGCGCGGTGTGCGGGCGCTGCCCGACGGCCGGCCGCCGTGGTGCCCGGGGGCCGTGGTGCTGGCCGGCCGTGGGCCGGTCGTGGTCGCCGAGGCCGCCGCGGGCTGGGCGCACCGCTATCGGGCCTACGACCCCGAACAGGACCGGGGGCTGGATCTGCCCCGCGAGCAGTGGGAGCCGATGCGGGCCGGCACCGTCTTCGACCTCGCCTCGCTCAGCAAGCTCTTCACCGCCATCGTCGCGATCCAGCAGGTCGAGCGCGGCCGCCTGGTGCTCAACGACCAGGTCAAGGCCCATCTGCCGGCCTTCGCCCCCGGCATCACCGTCCGCCAGCTGCTCACCCACACCTCCGGGCTCGCCCCCGAGCTGCCCTTCTACGAGCGCCGTGACCGCGCCGCCCAGCTGGAGCTGCTGTGGCGGGAGGCGGCCTCCCCCACCGGCCGCCCCGACACCAGCTACCTCTACTCCGACGTCAACCTGATCTCCCTCCAGCTGATCCTGGAGCAGCTGACCGGACGGCGCCTGGACGCCCTGGTCCACGAGGGCATCACCGGCCCGCTGGGGATGTCCAGCACCTGCTACGGCCCGCTGGCGCCGCCCGGAGTGGCGGCGACCGAGGACCAGCGGCGCCCCTGGGCCAAGGCGGACCGCGGCATGATCCGCGGCGAGGTGCACGACGAGAACGCCTGGGCGCTGGGCGGTGTGGCCGGTCACGCGGGCCTGTTCTCCACCGCCCAGGACCTCGCCGTGCTGTGCCGCACGCTGCTCAACGGCGGCGCCTACGGCTCCGCCCGGATCCTGGGGGCCGGCGCGGTCGCCGCGCTGCTCGACCCGCCCGGCCTCGGCTTCGGCATCGACCAGCCGTACTTCATGGGCGAGTTGGCGGGCCGCGGCGCGGCCGGGCACACCGGCTTCACCGGCACCAGCCTGGTTCTCGACCGCGCCACCGACACCTTCCTGATCCTGCTCGCGAACACCGTCCACCCCCGCCGCCGGATCAGCGGCAGCGCCCCGCGCGCCGCGGCCGCCACCCGCCTGGCCAGAGCCGTGGTGGGGGCCGTGTGAGGCACGGCGGGCGGGGTGTCCCCGGGGCCGTTCGGGGGTGGGGGAGCGCGTCCGGGCCCGCCGTAGAATTCGTCCAATGCACGAGGAACTGCGCGCCGCACTGGCCGGCCTGCTCGACGGCCTGCCGCCCAAGCAGGCCGCGCAGGCGGTGGACCGTCTGATCGCCAACTACCGGGGACGCACCCCCACCGACGCCCCGGTCCTGCGCGACCGCGCCGACGTGGCCGCGTACGCCGCCTACCGGATGCCGGCCACCTTCGAAGCCGTACGGGCCGCGCTGGCCGCCTTCGCCGCCCGGGTCCCCGACTGGTCCCCGGCCACCCACATCGACATCGGCGGCGGCACCGGCGCCGCGACCTGGGCCACCGCCGCCATCTGGGAAGGCCACCACAGCACCGTCTGGGACTGGGCCCAGCCCGCCCTCGACCTGGGTGCCGAACTGGCCGCCGGCGTCCTGCCGGACACCGACTGGCAGCGCCGGACCCTCGGCGAGGGCCTCGCCCTCCCCGCCGGTACGGACCTCGTGACGGTCTCCTACGTCCTCGGCGAACTCCGCCCCGAGGACCGCCGCGCCGTCGTCGCCGCGGCCGCCGCCGCAAAGAGCGTCGTCCTCATCGAGCCCGGCACGCCCGACGGCTACCTGCGTATCCGAGAGGCCCGCGCCCAGCTCGTCGAGGCCGGGCTGCGGATCGTCGCCCCCTGCCCGCACAGCGACACCTGCCCCATCGTCCCCGGGGAGGACTGGTGCCACTTCTCCGCCCGGGTCAGCCGCTCCTCGCTGCACCGCCAGGTCAAGGGCGGATCCCTGCCGTACGAGGACGAGAAGTTCAGCTACGTGGCCGCCACCGCCCTCGACGCCGCCCCGGCCGGCGCCCGCATCGTCCGCAAGCCCCAGCTGCGCAAGGGCCAGGTCCTGCTGGACCTGTGCACTGTGAACGACGGTCTGGAGCGCACCACGGTCACCAAGCGGCACGGCGACCGCTACCGCGCGGCCCGCGACGCGTCGTGGGGCGACGACTGGGCCCGCTCGTAGGTCAGTCCTTCCGGGACCGCTCCTGGAACTTGCGGAGCAGCTCGCGGCGCCGGTCCTGCGGATCCGGCTGCCCCTGGCCACCACGGGCACCTCCGCCGGCGCCGCGCAGCGCACCGCGCGAGAGCTTGCTCCGGGTGCCTCCGACACCGAGCATTCCGCCCGCATTGCCCTTGCTCATGGGGATCCCCTCTCCTCGCCGACCACTTTCTGCGAGACGATCCGTCTCGCTTGATGTCCACCACTATGAACCGAGACGCTTCGTCTCGTCAAGACGATACGTCTCGCCTCTTCCTCGCTAGACTCCGCGCCATGGCCAACAAAAGCGCACCCGACGCCTCCCGCCGCAGCGAACGCTCCCGCCGTGCGATCTTCGATGCCGCCCTCGCCCTCGTCGGCGAGGTCGGCTACGAGAAACTCACGATCGAGGGCATCGCCTCCCGGGCCGGGGTCGGCAAGCAGACGATCTACCGCTGGTGGCCCTCCAAGGCCGCGGTCCTGCTGGACGCGTTCACCGCCGGCGTCGACGAGGACTACGAAAAGGGCCTCCCGGACACCGGCGATCTGGCCGCCGACCTGAAGTTCGTGCTGCGGGCGACCGCCGACGAGTTCAACGACCCGGCGTTCCAGGCCCCCTACCGCGCCCTCGCGGCGGCCGGCGCCGGTGACGAGGAGCTCTCCCGCACCTTCGTCGGCCGGTTGCTGGAGCCCGGCATCCGCGTCTACGTCGAACGGCTGCGGGCCGCCCAGGAGGCGGGCGAGGTGGCCGCCGACATCGACGTGCGGCTGGCCGCCGAGATGGTGTTGAGTCCCTTCTCACAGCGCTGGTTGATGCGCACCGGCGAATTGACCTACGAGTTCGTCGACACCCTTGTCGACCAGGTACTGCGTGGTCTGCGACCCCGCGACTGACCGCGCCGGGCGGACGGCGGGCGAGGCCGGCGACCTGTCGCCGATGGGGTGTATTGCCGGTATTCGCCCGTTCTCGGTTCGCCCCGGATCCCCACACCGGTCACCCGAAGCGCAGGATGGTGGCAGCATTGATCCCAGACCACCGCTCGAAGTGAGGGGATAGATGGAACGCAAGAGCAGGTTCTCCCAGTGGCTGCGCCGGCCGAAGAGCGGATCGGACGGCGGCGATACGGACACGGGATCGGCGGCCGCGCGCGGCCGCGAGGACCTGCTGCTGGCCGCGGCCGACGCGGGCTTCCCCGTCGCCCCGGCGGCACACCCCTCCGGCTACGGCTGTTCCTGTGAACGCGTCGGCTGTCCCACCCCGGGCCGACATCCCATCTCCTTCGGCTGGCAGACCGTCGCCACCACCGACCGCGACGTGGTCGCCGCCTGGGTCCGCACCCTCCCGCAGGCCAACTTCATCACCGCCACCGGCATCGCCCACGACGTGCTCGACGTCCCCGTCGAGGCGGGTCGCAGCGCCCTGGGGCGACTGGAGGCGGCGGGCATCGAGGTGGGGCCGATCACGCTGGGCGGCGCCGGCTTCGGCGACGGCCGGATGCTGTTCTTCACCGCCACCCGCGGCACCCCGGACGACGAGGACGAGTGGTGGCCCTGCGAGCTGGACTGCCACCCCGAGACCCTGGAGGACCACCCGGGGCTGCGCTGGCACTGCCGCGGCAGCTACGTCCTCCTGCCGCCCTCGGCGCTGCCCGGCGAGCAGCCCGCGGTGACCTGGCTGCGCGGCCCCGAGCTGCCGCTGCCCGACCCGCTGACGCTGCTGGAGTCGCTGACCGACGCCTGCGCCGAGTTCCACGACCGCACCGACCGCGAGCCCTACCACGAGACGGCGGCCTGGCCGATCGGCCGCTGACCCCCGCTCCGCACACCGAAGGGGCCGCCGGGATCACCCGGTCGGCCCCTTCGGCGTCGATCGCCCCGCGAGGGCCCCTACTGGGGTTTCACCGAGGTCTTGCCCTCGCGCCGGTTGAGGACGACGACCTTCTCGCCGGACCCCTTGGCCGGCACCGTGACCGCCTGGGACGAGACCGTGGTGAAGGCCATCCGGTTGGTCTTCTTCTGCGGGCCCTCGACGAGGCCCTGCAGACCGGCCGGCACCGTGATCACCGACCCCTCGGAGACCGTCTTCTGCTGGTGGTAGAAGGTCGAGAAGAACACCAGCGCACCGCCGTCCGCCGTTCGCAGCGCCACCGGCGGCGCTTCCGAGGCGGTGTCCTCCCACAGGATCCGCGCGCCGAGCTGGTGGGAGTCCTTGGCGCGCTGCTTCCGCCAGCCGTCGGTGTTCGGCCCGGACGCGAAGGTGCTGCCCTTGCCGGTGTTGAGATAGTCCGCGTAGCGGCGGCTCAGCTTGCCCGGGTCCACGGTGAGGCCCGACTTCGCACCGGTGGGCACCGCCTCCGCGTAGCCGTCCGCGTCCGTCTTCAGCTGCGGTGCCTTGTTCCCGGCGAACTGCGCGAAGTACTGCGCGCGCCACTTCTCGTCGATGTCGTCGCGGCCGAACACCAGGAACCAGCGGGTGTGCTGCCCACTGGCGTCCTTGCGGTTGCTGAGCGCGTCCGCGAGGAAGTACTTCGGCCAGCCCTTCTGCTTGGGCACGGTGAAGTGCGCGTCCTTGAACGCCAGCGGGAGGAAGCCCGGATTGCCCTGCGGCCGGAGCGCGTGCGCCGCCTTTATCCCGGCCTGGTCGATGGCGAGCAGCGGGCCCGCCTCGAAGGAGGGGTTCAGCTTCGGATCGAGCAGGCGGTTGGCCTTGTTGAAGCCGTCGGCGAAGCGTTCGAGCGCCTTGGCGCCCTCAGCCTTCGACACCGCCGGCAGCATCTCCCTCTCGCCGTGCACCGTCATGCACCCGCTCAGTATCAGCAGCGCCGTCGCTGCCGACGTCAGAGTTACGGGCACCCGGAACGGCGACCTGCGTGTCATGGGGCTCGGGCTCCTTCGGGGCGACCGGGGCGGACTGGGCGGCCGCCGGGGTGGCACGATTCGGCGACACCCTACCCGGGGCGAGGAAGAACAGAAGCGTGGGGATCAGATACAGAGCCCACACCGTGACCTGGAGGACGGTCGGGTCCGGCTGGAAGTTGAAGACGCCCTTCAGCAGCGTGCCGTACCAGCTGTCGGCCGGGATCTGCTCGCTGACGTCGAACGCCTTGCTGCCCAGCCCCGGCAGGAACTCGGCCTCCTGCAGGTCGTGGAAGCCGTACGCCAGCACGCCGGCCGCGACCACCACCAGCATCCCGCCGGTCCACGTGAAGAACTTCGCGAGGTTGATCCGGACCGCGCCGCGGTAGAACAACCAGCCCATCAGGACGGCGGTCAGCAGCCCCAGCAGCGCCCCGACCAGCGGCCGTACGCCGTCGTTCGCGGACTGGGCGGCGGTCCAGACGAACAGCGCGGTCTCCAGGCCCTCGCGGCCCACCGACAGGAACGCGGTGACCACCAGCGCCGCGGTGCCCATCTGCAGCGCCGCGTCCAACTTCCCCTGCAGCTCCTGCTTCAGGTGCCGCGCGGTGCGCCGCATCCAGAAGACCATCCACGTCACCAGGCACACCGCGACGACGGACAGCGAGCCGCCGAGCGCCTCCTGCGCCTTGAACGTCAGGGTCTGCGAGCCGAACTGAAGGGCGGCACCGAACCCGAACGACAGCACCACGGCGAGCGCGATACCGAGCCAGACCGGGCGCAGCGCCTCCCGCCTCCCGGTCTTGACCAGATAGGCGATCAGGATGCAGACGACGAGGCTGGCTTCCAGGCCCTCGCGCAGACCGATCAGGTAGTTGCCCAACACGTCGGGGCCTTCCCTTCCTTCATACGGCGGCAGTCTTCTTTCCGGCGCGGCTCTTCGGCGCCGGCGGCGTCAGGCGAAGAGCTCCCGGCCCCACCAGTCGTCGGCGTCGCGGACACCTGGCGGCACCGCGAAGAGCGCGGAACCGACGTGCTGGATGTACTCGTTGAGCGCGTCGTCGGCCGCCAGCCTCCGCTGCAGGGGGACGAAGCCCTCGCGCACGTCCCGCTGGTAGGCGAGGAAGAACAACCCCGCGTCGAGCCGGCCCAGGCCGTCCGTACCGTCGGTGAAGGAGTAGCCGCGGCGCAGGATGCGCACACCGTGGTTGGAGTCCGGGTGCGCGAGCCGTACGTGGGCGGTGGGCAGCATCGACTTCAGATGCGGCTCGTCCCGCTCGTTCTTCTTGCCGACCGCGGCGCCCTCGCCCTTGTTCCGACCGAAGATCTCCTCCTGCTCCTGGAGCGAGGTGCGGTCCCAGGTCTCGATGTGCATCCGGATCCGGCGCGCGACGAGGTAGGAGCCGCCGGCCATCCAGCCGGCCGGGCCCTTCTCGTCGCCCTCGCCGACCCACACGTGCTTGGTCAGCGCGGCGCTGTCGGTGCCCGCGATGTTCCGGGTGCCGTCCTTGAAGCCCATCATGTTGCGCGGCGTCTGGGCCTCCGGCGTCGTGGAGGAGGTCTTGCCGAAGCCGAGCTGCGACCAGCGGATGGCTATCTTGCCGAAGCCGATGCGGGCCAGGTTGCGGATCGCGTGCACCGCGACCTGCGGGTCGTCCGCGCAGGCCTGGATGCACAGATCGCCGCCGCTGCGGGTCTTGTCGAGGTTGTCGCCGGGGAACTGCGGCAGCTCGGTCAGCGCCGCGGGCCGGCGGGCCTTGAGGCCGAAGCGGTCCTTGCCGTCCTTCTCGAACAGCGTCGGGCCGATGCCGAAGGTCAGGGTGAGCCGGGACGGCGGCAGGCCGAGCGCCTCGCCGGTGTCGTCCGGCGGCGCCTCCGCCAGCCCGCCGACCGCGCCGTCGCCGACCGCGTCCCCGGACGTCATCCGCGCCGCGGCCTTCGTCCAGTCCTTGAGCAGCACGATCAGCTCGTCGCGGTCGTCGGTGGTGACGTCGAACGCGGCGAAGTGCAGCCGGTCCTGGACGGCGGTGGCGATACCGGCCTGGTGCTTGCCGTGGAAGGGGACCGCGGCACCCGCGGTCGCGTCCGCGGCGGCCGGCTGGACGTCGCTGCCGGCGCGCAGCGCCGCCGCCGTCCCACCGGCCGCGACCGCGCCGAGCGCCAGCCCGGCGCCGCCCCAGCCCAGCAGCGAACGCCGGGAGGGCGCCCGCCCGTCGGTGGTCCGCGCGGCCGCGGCGTCGGTGGCCGCGGTGTCCTCGGCGGCCCGCTCGTCCTGGGCTCCGGTGCTGTTGTCGTGCGTCATCGTGACCCCCTGTGGCCTGGCGGCGGACTACTTGGTGACGGCCACGGCGGCGGCCAGCTTCGACAGCGGCTCGGCCAGCGCGTTGACGCCGTCGGAGAGCTCCTTGCTCTCGCTCTTGTCGACCGTGTCGTAGGAGACGAAGCCGTCGGCGGACTTGTCGTCGCGGTACTTGTCGAGCTGTGCGTGGATCGCCTTGAACTGCTTGTCCAGCTCCTTGGCCAGCGCCGGCTCGTTCTTGGCGGCGACCGGCTTCAGCAGCTGGTAGGCCTTCTCGGCGCCCTCGATGTTGGCCTGGAAGTCGACCAGGTCGGTGTGGCTGTAGCGCTCTTCCTCACCGGTCACCTTGCCGGTGGCCACCTCGTCGAGCAGCTCCTTGGCGCCGTTGGCCATGCTGGTCGGGGTGATCTCGGCCTTGCCGACCCGCTTCTGCCAGTCCTTCAGGTCCGTCATGAGCCGGTCGGCGAGCTTCTTGTCGTCCCCGGAGATCTTCTTCTCCTTCCACAGGGACTTCTCCAGCTTGTGCCAGCCGGTCCACTTCTGGCCCTTCTTCAGGCCGTCCTCGCGCAGGTCGACCTTGGGGTCGATGTCGCCGAACGACTCGGCGACCGGCTCGGTGCGCTCCCAGCCGATCCGCGAGACGGCGTAGGTCTTCTTCGCCTCGTCCAGGTCGCCGGCCTTGACCGCGTCGGCGAACTTCTGCGCCTTCGGGATGGTCTGGTCGGCCTGCTCCTGGGCGTACTTGCGGTAGGCGGCGACCGCGGCGTCCAGCTTGGGATCGCGCTTGACGGTGGTGGCCTTGCCGCTGGCGGTCACCTTCTGCCGGATCCCGTCGCCCTTCATGCCCGGCTTGCAGGCGATTTCGTACGAACCGGGCTTGATCTCGGCGGTGATCTCCGTGCTGGTGCCGGGCCCGATGTTCTCCCGCTCCGTCACGATGCGGTCGCCGGGCGCGTAGACGTACACCTCGGTGACCTTGGAGCCCTTGTTCTGCACCGCGAAGCGGACGTGTCCGGCGGGGAACTCCTTGGCGGAGAGCTCACAGCTGGAGTCGGTCGCGGTCACCTCGATCGTGCCCTTGCCACCGCCTGCCTTGCCGTCGCTCTTCGCGGCGCAGCCGGCGACGGCGGTGACGGCCGCGACCGCGGCGATGGCGGCGACGGCGGAGGGGCGAAGGGCTCGCATACGGGGCTCCCAGCGGGCTCGGATGTACGAAAACGACGTACGGGA
This sequence comes from Streptomyces sp. NPDC059008, assembly GCF_042749045.1. Lineage (NCBI taxonomy): Bacteria > Bacillati > Actinomycetota > Actinomycetes > Kitasatosporales > Streptomycetaceae > Streptomyces > Streptomyces sp. NPDC059008. Next base: position 32,695 of record NZ_JBHYJC010000032.1, read on the forward strand.
AGGGTAGGCAGACGTTAGGGTCGCCACTAAGGCGGCCCTAACTTATCTGAGGCTTACCTTCTCCTGCCCACCCTGTCCAGTGATCCCGCTCTCATGGACAACGGCCCGATCACGGATTGACCCATGTCCAGTCACGGAACCGTCAAGTCGTGGTCAAGGTAAGGGTCATATCTCGCGACGAGGCCTGACCAGCGGTATTCCGGTCCGTGGATGCCTGTCCGCCTCCACCGGCTGCCGATGGGTCCGCGGCGGCGACCCTTCGGCGAAGGTCCCCGCGGGCGGCCCGAGGGGCGCGCGGGTGCGGCGGCGCCGGGGGGCGTTCATCGATGGTTCCCATCTGACGGCATGTGACTTAGGTTAGCCTTACCTAAGTAGTCAGCCCTGGAAGGGGTGCTCCATGCCGCCGTTCCCCCCGGCCGCGACCCGCGACTCCACCCTCGGACGCATCCGCCACCGCATGCGCGTGCTCTGCGCCGAACTGCGCCGCGGGCTGGTCCGGATGCTCGCCGTCGCACTCGGCACGGCGCTGCTGGCCGGCGCCATGGGGGCACTGCTGCCGACCGCCGGGGCGCAGGCCGCGGCCCGTACGGCGGCGGTCCGTACGCTCTCCGGCGGACGGTCGGACCAGGCGATCAAGGCCTCCTACCAGTCCGCTGTCACCGGGCCCGTCGCGCACGGCGGTGGCACGCCGGCCGACGCCGCCGCAACGGTCGGCGAGAGCCGCTTCGGCTTCGACTCCGCGTCCGGCGGCTACGACCCGGCGAGTGGCGCCCTCTATGCCGGCGACGCCACCACCGGCGACGAACGCGCGGCGACCGGCACCACGGCCCCCACCGGCGCCCTGCTCCTCTGTGCCGCCGCCCTCCTGGCCGCCGGCTCCGCCGCCGTCTATGCCACCCGCCGCCGCACCTCCCGCTGAGGGGCGTCCGAAGGGGCGTCCGATGGGCTACATCCGGGCCCGGGGGAGGACCCCGGACCCGGCCGCGCTACGCGCTGAGCGGGAACTGCTCGCCCAACTCCCTGAAGACCGCGCTGTTCAGGCGGAACGCGCGCTTGCACTCGTCGACCACCCGCTGCTTCTCCAGGTCGTCCACCGGCAGCGCGTCCAGCAGCGTGCGGTACTCGCGCTTGAAGGCGGCGGGGTTGGCTATGTCCTCGAAGACGTAGAACCGCACTCCGTCGCCCTTGCGGGCGAAGCCCCAGGTCTTCTCGGCGGTGCCGCGGATGATCTGGCCGCCGGAGAGATCGCCGAGGTAGCGCGTGTAGTGGTGGGCCACGTAGCCGGCCGGCCAGTCGCGGGCGCAGAGCGCCACGCGGGCGGCGTAGGCGGCGGTGGCCGGCAGCGGCTCCAGGCCGTCGCGCCAGGCCGTCCCGCCGAGATGGGCGAGATCGCGCTCCAGCTCGGCGGTGCGGGCCAGCTCCGGGCGGATGAAGGGGCCCGCGACCGGATCGTCGGCGAGCGCCTCGGAGGCGCCCTCCAGCGCGCGGTAGACGAACCACAGCTGCTCGGTGTAGCGCCGGTAGGCCGTGACGCCGAGCCTGCCGCCGAGGAGGTCGCTCATGAACGAGGAGTTCTCGGCCTCCGTGTGCTGCTCGTGGGACGCCGTGCGGATGACCGTCGAGAACGGCGTGGGGGGAGCGGACGGAGTGGACGGGGTCGGGTGGGTCGGGCTGGACGCTGCCAAGGCGGACCTCCGGGGACCGAGGATGGGGGTCCCCCCTGCTCGAACGAAGTCGAGAGCCTGGGGGAGGACGGGAGCAGGGGCTTGGCTGAGCCGCTGAACCTTGGGGCCACCTAACTACTTAGGCTTACCTAAGTCAACCTGTTCCCGACGTCCTGTCGGTAACCAGGCTACCCCTGTTCCCGACGCGCTGTCGGTAAAATGTGCGCCACGGCCGGGACGGGCCCCGCGAGGCCGCGTCCCGCCGCCCTCCACTCACCCGGGCACGCCTTGGCTCAGGGAAGCGTGAGGATCTCCGCCCCGGTCTCCGTCACGACCAGCGTGTGCTCGAACTGGGCGGTCCGCTTGCGGTCCTTGGTCACCACGGTCCAGCCGTCGTCCCACATGTCGTACTCGTGCGTGCCCAGCGTCAGCATCGGCTCGATCGTGAAGGTCATGCCGGGCCTGATGTCGGTGGTGTGGTGCGGGCTGTCGTAGTGCGGAACGATCAGGCCGGAGTGGAAGGAGGAGTTGATGCCGTGACCGGTGAAGTCACGGACCACCCCGTAGCCGAAGCGCTTGGCGTACGACTCGATGACCCGGCCGATGATGTTGATCTGGCGGCCCGGCTTGACCGCCTTGATCGCGCGCTGGAGCGCCTCGCGGGTCCGCTCCACCAGCAGCTTGGACTCCTCGTCCACGTCGCCGCACAGGTAGGTGGCGTTGTTGTCACCGTGCACGCCGTTGATGTACGCGGTGACGTCCAGGTTCACGATGTCGCCGTCCTTGAGGACGGTGGAGTCCGGGATGCCGTGGCAGATGACCTCGTTGAGCGAGGAGCACAGGGACTTGGGGAACCCGCGGTAGCCGAGGGTGGAGGGGTAGGCGCCGTGGTCGCACATGAACTCATGGGCGACCCGGTCGAGTTCGTCGGTCGTCACACCGGGCTCGATCAGCTTGGCGGCCTCCGCCATCGCCTGTGCGGCGATCCGGCCGGCGATCCGCATCCGCTCGATCGTTTCGGCGTCCTGCACCTCGGGCCCCGTATAGGGCGTGGGCGCGTCCTTCCCGACGTACTCGGGGCGCGGGATCGAGGCGGGGACGGGGCGGGTGGGGGAGATCTTCCCCGGGACAAGAAGCGACTGGCCAGACATGCCAGCGAGTGTATCCGCGGGCCGTCGGGCAGGATGGTGACACGGAACACCCACAGGAGGCGGCAATGGCGCTGTTCAAGAGGCGGACGGTCGGTAAGCCGGGTGAGTGGTACTACTGCCTCCGGCACCAGAGGGTCGAGGAGGGCCCGGAGTGCCGCGCCGCCGACCGTTTCGGCCCGTACGCCACCCGCGAGGAGGCCGCGCACGCCATGGAGACCGCCAAGGAGCGGAACCTGGAGTGGGAGACCGACCCGAAGTGGCACGACATGGACGCCGGGCAGGCGAAGGGCAAGGGCGGCGCGGGCGAGGACGCGTAACGCGACGCCCGGACCGGCCGGCGCCGCCGGCTTTGCGGCGGTGTCCTACCAGCGCGGCGGTGGCGGCTCCGTCAGCGCGTCGGCGATGCGGGCCAGCCGGTCGCGGAAGCGGCGGTGCCGGCGGGGGGCGGGCAGGCTGTTCTCGCCGGCGGCCGCGCTCACCAGATGCTGGACGGTGTCGAGGTCGAGGTCCGCGGGGGTGCCGGTCCCGCCGTCGGGCGGGGCCCCGGCCGGCGCGGCGAGCGCGTCATGGGCCAGGGCGTGCAGATCGCGGTCGCCGCCGTCCAGCGCCAGCACCGTCGCGCCGTTGCGGCGGGCGTCGTGCACCCGCTCCAGCAGTCCGGCGCCCGGCTGCCCCGGCGTGACGACCAGCAGCGTCTCGCCCCGCCCGGCCGCCGCCAGCCGTCCGAGCCCCACCGCCAGATGGGTCGGCGCACCGCCGGGGACGCGATGGCGCACCAGCGTCGGCGACAGCTCCGGCAGGCCCGACCAGGCGGCCTCGTCGTCCAGGTGGGCGGCCAGATGCCAGGGCTCGTACGCGGCGCTGCCGACCAGCAGCAGCCCGCCGCCGTGCGGTGCGACCGCGGCCCGCAGCGACCCGGCGAACCTGCGGGTGGCCTGGACCCACTCCGTCCCGGCGAGCACCTCGCGCAACAGCGCTACCCGTACGGCATCCATGGCACGGCATCCTGCCGCAGGACGGCGCTTCCTGGTTTCGGTTTCAACGGCTTTCACCCGTACGGGACTTGAGGCGCCCTCCCGTGTGGCCCCTCAACCGGTTCGCCGGTCTCCCCGGGGCAGTGGCAGACCGGCCTCGGTGAGCAGCCGCCCGACCTCCCGCACCGACTCCTCGCCCAGCGGCAGTTGCGGGAGCGCGGTGGTGCCCTGCTTGATCACGCCGAGGAGGTGGAGGGCCGCCTTGAAGGCGCCCAGCGCGGAGGAGCTGCGGCCCATCTCGCTCTCCGGGCCGGCGTCGACCATCGAGAACAGGGCGACCAGGCGCTCCTGTTCGGCGGCGGCCCGCTCCCAGTCGCCGGACCGGGCCGCGTCGTAGAGGCGTACGTAGCCCGCCGGGTCGACGTTGCCGAGGCCGGGGACGACGCCGTCGGCGCCCGCCAACAAGGCGGCGTCCGCGGTCAGTTCGGAGCCGGTGAGGATCGAGAAGCCGGGGGCGGGGCCGGTGCGGCGGGCGGCGCGGCCGCCGAGCGCCACGATCAGCCGGCGCAGCGAGCCCTCGTCGCCGCTGCTGTCCTTGAGCCCGGCCAGGGTGCCGTCCACGGCCAGCTCGCTGACCAGGGCGGGCGTCAGCTTGCTGTGGACGGCCGTCGGGATGTCGTACGCGAGCAGGGGGAGGTCCACGGCCGTGCGCAGGTGCCGGAAGTGGGCGGCGATCTCCCGGGGGTGGGTGCGGGTGTAGAAGGGCGCGGTGGCGACCAGGGCGTCGGCGCCCAGGCCGGCGGCGGTGCGGGCGTGGTCGAGGACCCGCGGGGTGGTGGTGTCGATGGTCCCGGCGAGCACCGGCACCCGGCCGTCCGCGGCCTTGAGCACCGCTTCCAGGGCCGTGGCGCGCTGGGCGTCGGTCAGATAGGCGACCTCGCTGGTGGAGCCGAGGGCGAACAGTCCGTGCACACCGCCGTCGATGAGGTGGTCGACCAGGCGGGTCAGGGAGGCGGTGTCGACCTCGCCGCGCGGGTCGAGCGGGGTGCAGACCGGTGGGATGACGCCGTGGAGGGGGGTGCGCAGTGCCATGGGGGCTCCGGGTCTCCGATGTCGGACGGGTGGTGACCGATGTCGCCGGACATGGGACATGGGATGTCCTATGTCGGAGCACAATAGACCTGTTCACAGGCGGTCGGTCAAGGATGTGCGGTCCCGGGTGGGGCGGGTCGGACGGGGTGCCCCTGCTTCTCAAGGGCGTGGGGGCGGGTCGGCGGTACGGCAGACGCGGTTGCGGGAGAGGAAGAGTCCATGGCGCGAGGGACGATGTCCGAGGATGTGCAGGCGCAGATCAAGCAGTTGATCCTGCAGGGCGGGCTGGTGCCGGGCGACCCGCTGCCCACCGAGGCCGAACTCGTCGGCCTGCTCGACGTCAGCCGCAACTCGGTGCGCGAGGCGCTGAAGGCGCTGCAGGCCATGCGCATCGTGGAGATCCGGCACGGCTTCGGCACCTACGTCGGCCCGCTCACCCTGGAGCCGTTCGTCGAGGGCGTCGCCTTCCGTGCGGCGGTCCGCCACCACCAGGGCGAGTCGAGCCTGTACGAGCTGATGGAGGTCCGCGAGGCCCTGGAGGCGGGCCTGATCGGCACCGTCGCGCGCACCCTGCCCGCGGGGGACCTCACGGTCCTCAAGGGGCTGGTGCAGCGGATGGCGGAGGAGGCGCGCGGCGGCATGGTGCAGAGCGCCACCGACCGGGCCTTCCATCTCGCCCTCTACCGCTCCCTGGGCAACCACCTGCTGAGCGAGGTGCTGGACGCCTTCTGGGCGGCCCTGCGCCGGGTGCGCGAGGACCTGTCCGACGCCCTTCCGGACCCGGAGGTCACATACCGTCAGCACCGGGAGATCGTGGAGGCGCTGGAGGCCCGCGACGAGGACCGCGCGGTGGAGGCGATACACCGGCACTTCGACGGGATCCGCCACCGGCTCGCCGACTAGGGCCTGCCGGACGGGGCGGTCGGGTCCGGCCGCCGAAGATACTGTCCCCTTCGTCCCGTTCACCGGGATTTCATGCTGTGTCGGGAGTGTCTTTGCCGACACGGAAAGGCGCCATGTGCGGTGCCTTGACGGCCAGTTGGGCACTCCCTATGGTCACCGCAGGACAAGGGACATCCTACGTCCTTGCCCATTGGGGGTGACCCATGGCGTACGAGAGCTCAGTGCCGTACCGGGCCGGGACCGTGGGGTACACGAGCTTCCGGATCCCCGCCGTGGTCCGGGCGCGCTCCGGGGCCCTCCTCGCCTTCGCCGAGGGCCGGGTCTCGTCGGCCGCCGACCGGGGCGACATCGACATCGTGCTCAAGCGGTCCCTGGACGGCGGCCGCACCTGGGGCCCGCTCCAGGTCGTCGGCCGCACCGGCACCGGCACCGCGGGCAACCCCGCACCGCTCGTGCTCGCCGGCGGCCGGGTGCTGCTCCTCCAGGTCCACAGCGCCGCCGACGCCACCGAGGCCCGCTACAACGGCGGCCACGCCCTGCTCAGCGACGACGACGGCGCCACCCTCGACCGCGACAGCGTCGGACTGCTCTACGAGACCGGCGACTTCAGCGCGTACTCGACGATCACCTTCCGCCGCATCCCCGTGGAGGAGCCGACATGACCAGCAACCCCGTGCACCGCAGAACGGTCCTGGGCGGGGCGGCCGCCCTCGTAGCCGGTTTCGCGCTCGCCGGCTGCGGCGACGGCGACGACGGCCCGGAACCCGAGGAACGCAGGAAGGGGCAGAAGATCGAGCTGACCTTCTGGTCCTGGGTGCCGGGCATCGACAAGCCCGTCGACCGGTGGAACCGCGAGAACCCCGAGGTCCAGGTCAAGGTCGAGAAGGTGTCGGCCGTCAACGGCGAGCAGTACGCGAAGATGCACGCCGCCATCAAGGCCGGCAACCCGCCCGACCTGGGACAGATCGAGTTCCCGGTCGTCCCCAGCTTCCTGCTCGACAACGGGCTGCTGGACCTCGCCCCGCTCGGCGCCGCCCGCCACAAGGGGAAGTTCTTCGGCTGGCAGTGGCAGCAGTCCGTCTTCGGCAAGGGGGTCTACGCCATCCCGCAGGCGTCCGGGCCGATGGGCCTGTTCGTACGGCAGGACCTGTTCGACGAGTGGGGCGTACGGACCCCCGGGACATGGGACGAGTACGAGAGCGCCGCCAAGGCCGTCCGCAAGAAGGGCGCCTGGATCGAGACCTTCGCCCCCACCAACGGCAACCGCTTCGCCGGCCTCGCCTGGCAGGCCGGCGCCAAGTGGTACGCGGCCGACGGGGACACCTGGATCGTCGGCATCGACGACGAACCCACCCGCAAGGTCGCCGACTACTGGGAGTCGCTGGTCAGGCGGAAGCTCGTCAAGACCATCCCGGACCGGCAGAACGCCTGGTACAAGGACCTCCAGACGGGGGCCGTCGCGGCCTGGCTGGGCGCCAGTTGGGGCGATGCGCTGCTGTCCGGCAACGCGCCGGGCACCAAGGGCAAGTGGCGGGCCGCGCCGATGCCGCAGTGGAAGGCCGGCGAGAAGGTCTTCGCCAACTGGGGCGGCTCGACCACCGCCGTCTTCGCCAAGGCGCGCTACCCCAAGGACGCCCTGGACTTCGCGGTCTGGCTCAACACCGACCCCGAGTCGATCGCGCTGCTGATCGACGGCGGCTACGGCTTCCCCAGCGCCAAGAAGGGCTACGCCACCGCCGACCTCGACGTCGACAAGCCCTTCTTCGGCGGCCAGGCGTACAGCAGGATCTTCGCGGACGCCGGTGCGCACGTCGACACCAGCTGGCGCTGGGGACCCGGCGTGGACACCCTCTACCAGCGGCTCGGCGACGCCTTCACCGACGCGCTCGCCGACGGCGGCTCCTTCCGCGCCGTGCTGAAGAAGGTGCAGGGCCAGACCCTCGCCGACCTCAAGGGCAAGGGCCTGAAGGTGGAGAGCGGCGGGTGAGCCGGGACACGCTCGGCAGGGCGGAGCCGGTCGCCGCCCCGCGGCCGGTCCCGCTGCGACGTCCGCGCCGGGCCTCGCGGACCGAGGCCCGCAACGCCCGGGCCGCGGCCGGCTTCGTCCTGCCCTTCCTCGCCGTCTTCGCCCTCTGCTTCCTCGCCCCGATCGGCTACGCGCTCTACCAGAGCCTGCACCGGACCGAACGCACCGGTCCGCTCGGCCTCGGCGGCCGGGAGCACGAGGCGTTCGCCGGTCTCGACAACTACGCCCACGCGCTGTCCGACGACCGGTTCCTGACCGGCTTCGGCCGGGTGCTGCTCTTCGGCGCCGTGCAGATCCCGCTGATGATCGTGCTCGCCACCGCCCTCGCGCTGCTCCTGGAGAGCGCCGCCGCGCGCTGGGTGCCGTTCTTCCGCAGCGCCTTCTTCCTGCCGTACGGCGTGCCCGGCGTCATCGCCTCGATCCTGTGGGGGTTCCTCTACGTCCCCGGCATCAGCCCGCTGGTGAAGATCGCCGACTCGCTCGGCTGGCAGGTGGACTTCCTCTCCCGCGGCACCGTGCTGTGGGCCATCGCCAACATCGTCACCTGGCAGTTCACCGGCTACAACATGCTGGTGCTGATCGCCCAGCTCAAGGCCGTACCGGGCGAGCTGTACGAGGCGGCGCGGATCGACGGCGCGAGCGCCTGGCAGGTCGCCCGGCACATCAAGATCCCGCTGATCCGGCCGGCGCTCGTGCTCACCACCGTCTTCAGCATCATCGGCACCCTCCAGCTGTTCGCCGAGCCGATGGTGCTGCGCCCGCTGGCCTCCTCCATCGACTCCGGTTTCACCCCCAACCTGCACGCCTACAGCGAGGCGTTCGTCGGCAACAACCAGCATGTGGCGGCGGCGGAGGCGGTGCTGCTCGCACTGGTGGCGTGCGTGCTGTCCTTCGGCTTCCTGCGGCTGGTCGGCGGGCGCGCGAAGGAGGGCGGATGAACCGGCCCCCGGTCCGCCACCGGATCATCACCGCCTCGCTGCTGACCCTCGCCGCGATCTACTTCCTGGTGCCCGTCTACTGGCTGACCGTCTCCACCACCAAGAACAGCGCCGACCTCTTCGGCACCTTCGGCTTCTGGTTCTCCGACCGTCCACGGCCCCTGGACCACCTCCTCGACGTCCTCACCTACGACCACGGGATCTACGCCCGCTGGTTCGCCAACTCCCTGCTCTACGCCGGGATCGGCGCGGTCTGCGCCACCCTGCTGTCCGCCGCGGCCGGCTACGCGCTGGCCAAGTTCCCCTTCCGCGGCCGGGAAGCGGTCTTCAACGTCGTCCTCGCCGGGGTGCTGATCCCCGGCACCGCGCTCGCCCTCCCGCTCTACTTCCTCTTCAGCGCGATGGGACTGGCCAACACCTTCTGGGCGGTGCTGATCCCCAGCGCGGTCAGCCCCTTCGGCGTCTACCTCTGCCGGATCTACGCGGCCGCCGCCGTCCCCGACTCGCTCCTGGAAGCGGCGCGGATCGACGGCGCGGGCGAGGCGAGGATCTTCGGCGGGCTCGGGCTGCGGCTGATGACCCCCGCGCTGGTCACCGTCTTCCTCTTCCAGTTCGTGCACATCTGGAACAACTACTTCCTGCCGCTGGTGATGCTCTCCGACTCCGACCTCTATCCGATCCAGCTGGGCCTGACCTCCTGGACCGGTTACGCCGACCGCCAACCGGTGCTCTACCAGTACACGGTCGGCGGCGCGTTCTTGTCCGTGGTGCCGCTGATGGTGCTGATGACGGTGCTCCAGCGCTACTGGCGGACGGGGCTGACCGAGGGCAGCGTGAAGTCGTGACCGCCGTGCGGGCGACGCGGCACCGGTGGCCGTCACCCCGCACGACGTAACGGCGTGACAGGATCGCTGTCATGACTACTTCCGACGCTGCGCAGTCCCCGAATGCCGCGACCCGTGCGAAGGCCGCCCTCCAGCGCGACCCCTGGGACCTCCCGGACGTCTCCGGCCTCGTGGTCGGAGTCCTCGGCGGCACCGGCGACCAGGGCCGCGGCCTGGCCTACCGACTCGCCGTGGCCGGCCAGAAGGTGATCATCGGCTCCCGGGCCGCCGAGCGCGCACAGACCGCCGCCGACGAGCTCGGCCTGGGCATCGAGGGTGCCGAGAACGCCGAGTGCGCCCGCCGCAGCGACGTGGTGATCGTGGCCGTTCCCTGGGAGGGCCACGCCAAGACGCTCACGGCCCTGCGCGAGCCGCTGGCCGGCAAGCTCGTCGTCGACTGCGTCAACCCGCTGGGCTTCGACAAGAAGGGCGCCTACGCGCTCAAGCCGGAGGAGGGCAGCGCCGCCGAACAGGCCGCCGCCCTGCTGCCCGACTCCCGGGTCACCGCGGCCTTCCACCATCTGTCCGCGGTGCTGCTGCAGGACCCCGCGACCGAGCGGATCGACACCGATGTGATGGTGCTCGGCGAGTCCCGCGCCGACACCGACCTGGTGCAGGCGCTGGCCGCCCGTATCCCCGGAATGCGCGGGGTCTTCGCCGGCCGGTTGCGCAACGCCCACCAGGTCGAGTCGCTGGTCGCCAACCTGATCTCGGTCAACCGCCGCTACAAGGCGCACGCGGGCCTGCGGGTCACCGACGTGTGACCCCCTGCCGAGCGGGGGCGGGTGGGGCGGGCTTCGGCGTCCCGGGGCATGGGGGACACTGGGAGGGATCGTGTGACCCCTCACCCAGGAGCCGACCCATGGCCCTCTTGCCCCCGCCCAGCCCGGCCCGGCGACTCGCCCTCATGGCCCTCGTCGTGTGCGTCCTCGCCGTCGCCGCGGCCGTCGTCTCCTTCGTGCAGGGCAGCTTCATCGGCATCGTCTGGGTCCTGCTGGCCGGTATCTCCAGCAACATGGCGTGGTTCTACGTGCGCAAGACGAAGCTGGAGCAGGCGCAGCGGGCCTGAGGACCCCGCTCAGGCCCCCGACGGCAGCAGCTGCGGCTCGCCCTGCCAGAAGCGGAAGAACTCCTGGCCCAGGTAGGTGTCGAGCTGCGAGACGCCCAGGCCGCGCAGGATCGCGTCGACGAGGTCGAAGAACACGTGGTTGACCTCCGGGACCCACAGCAGCCCGAAGACCGCCAGCAGCCCGAACGGCGCGAACGGCTCCACCTGCCGCCGCAGCTTCAGCGGCAGCCACGGTTCGAGTACGCCGTAGCCGTCGAGGCCGGGCACCGGCACGAAGTTCAAGATCGCGGCCGTCACCTGGAGCAGCGCGAGGAACGCCAGCGCGAAGCGGAAGGTGGCGGGCACGCCCGACAGCCCGCCCAGCCAGAACGGCGCCGTGCACACCGCCGCGAACACCACGTTCGTCAGCGGTCCGGCCGCCGAGATCAGGCTGTGCCGCCAGCGGCCCCGGATCCGGCCGCGCTCGATGAACACCGCGCCGCCCGGCAGCCCGATCCCGCCCATGATCACGAAGATCACCGGCAGCACGATGCTCAGCAGCGCATGGGTGTACTTCAGCGGGTTCAGCGTCAGATAGCCCTTGGCCTCGACCGAGATGTCGCCGCTGTGCAGGGCGGTGCGGGCGTGCGCGTACTCGTGCAGGCACAGCGAGACCACCCAGCCGGACACCACGAACAAGAAGACCGCGAAGCCGGTGTTCGCGGCGAGGGTGCCGCTCCACACGGCCCACCCCGACACCGCCAGGACGGCGGCGAGCGCCAGGAAGACCGGGCTGACGCGGCGGTCGGCGGGCCGGATTGCTGTGGTCATGGTGCGGGCTCCCGAGAGTGTGGTGAGGGGCGGCCACGACCGTAACCGGACCACGGCGGGTCCCCCCAAGCGGCGTCGATACCCCGGCCCCTCCCCGGGACGCTGCCGGGGAAACGAAAACCGGTGGCGAAGGAGTTCCGTCCTTGGACGACAATGGCGTGGTGCGCTACGGAATTCTCGGCACCACCCAGGCCGACCGGGCCGACGGTACCCCCGTCCCCCTCGGCGGCGCACGCCTGCGCGCGCTGCTCGCCGCCCTCGCGCTGCGCCCCGGCCGCGCGCTCTCCCCGGACGTGCTGATCGCCGACGTCTGGGGCGCCGACCCGCCCGCCGACACGGCCGGCGCGCTGCAGGCGCTGGTCGGCCGGTTGCGCCGGGCCCTGGGACGCGCCGCCATCGCCTCGGTCGACGGCGGCTACCGACTGTGCGCCGAGCCCGACGCCGTCGACCTGCACCGCTTCGAGCGGCTCACCGCGGACGGCGGCCGGGCGCTCGCCGACGCGGACCCGTCCCGGGCCGCCGCCCTGCTCGACGAGGCGCTGGCGCTCTGGCGCGGCCCGGCCCTCGCCGACCTCCCGGACGCGCGGGTGGAGGCGGCCCGTGCGGAGAGCCGCCGCCTGGACGCCCAGCGCACCCGCCTCGCCGCGGACCTCGCCCTCGGCCGCGCCGAGCGGGCCCTGCCCACCCTCGTCGCGCTGTGCCAGGACCACCCCCTCGACGAGCCCCTCCAGGCCCTGCGGCTGCGTGCGCTGCGCGCCGCCGGCCGCACCGCACAGGCCCTGGCCGCCTACGAGGAGATACGCACCGGCCTCGCCGACCGCCTCGGCGCCGACCCGGGCCCGGAGCTGCGCGCCCTGCACGCGGAGCTGCTGACCCCCGGCCCGGAACCGACCGTGGCTCCGTCCGCAGCCCCTGCCGCCCCTGCCGCGCCCGCCGTGCCCCCCGCGGCCCCGCTCGACGCCGCACCCGCCCGCCCCGGCAACCTCCGGGCCCGGCTCACCTCCTTCGTCGGCCGGGACGCCGATCTGGCGGCGATCCGGTCCGATCTGGCAGAGCACCGGCTGGTGACGCTGCTCGGCCCCGGTGGCGCCGGCAAGACCCGGCTGTCGCAGGAGGCCGCCGAGGCCGCCGCGGCGGCGCTGCCTGAGGCCTGGCCGCACGGCGTATGGCTGGCGGAGCTGGCTCCGGTGGACGATCCGCAGACCGTGCCCGAGGCGGTGCTGACCGCGCTCGGCGCCCGCGAGACCGTCGTCCGCGGCACCACCGCCGAGGGACTGCGCGCCGCCACCGACCCGACCGCCCTGGACCCGCTCGCCCGGCTCGCCGAGCACTGCGCCGGCCGCCGGATGCTGCTCCTGCTCGACAACTGCGAGCATGTGATCGGCGCCGCCGCCGAGCTCGCCGAGCGGCTGCTGGCCCACTGCCCCGGCGTGACGGTGCTGGCCACCAGCCGCGAGCCGCTGGCCGTACCGGGCGAGGTGCTGCGGCCGGTCGAGCCGCTGCCCGACCCGGTCGCGGTGCGGCTGCTCGCCGACCGCGGGGCCGCCGCCCGCCCCGGTTTCCAGGTCGGGGCCGACGAGGAGACCGCGGCGGCCTGCGCCGAGATCTGCCGCCGCCTCGACGGGCTTCCGCTGGCCATCGAACTGGCCGCCGCCCGGCTGCGGTTGCTCTCCCCGCGGCAGCTGGCCGACCGGCTCGACGACCGCTTCCGCCTGCTGACCAGCGGCAGCCGTACCCTGCTGCCCCGGCAGCAGACGCTGCGCGCGGTGGTGGACTGGTCCTGGGACCTGACCGACGAGCCCGAGCGGGCGGTACTGCGCCGGCTGTCCGTCTTCGCCGGCGGCTGTGACCTCGCCGCGGCCGAGGAGGTCTGCGCGGGCGACGGCGTCGAGGGGTACGAGGTGGCCGGGCTGCTCGGCTCGCTGATCGACAAGTCGCTGGTGGTGGCGGCGCCGGCCGGCCGGGGCAGCGAGGAGCAGATGCGCTACCGACTGCTGGAGACGGTGGGGGAGTACGCCGGTGAGCGGCTGGACGAGGCGGGCGAGCGGGCCGGGGCGGAGCGTCGGCACCTCGTCGCCTACCGCGAACTGGCCCGCACCAGTGACCCGTTGCTGCGCGGGCCCCGGCAGCGTCCCTGCATGGAGCGGCTGGAGCTGGAGCACGACAATCTGCGCACCGCGCTGCGCCGTGCCATCGCGGCCGGTGACGAGCACGAGGCGCTGTGCCTGGTGCTGTCCCTGTTCTGGTTCTGGTCGCTGCGCGATCACCGCAGCGACGCCCGCCACTGGGCCACCGCGGCCGCCGCGCTCGGCCCCAACCCCTTTCTCCACCCCGTCGAACCGGCGCCCGAGCTGCACGAGACGCCCATCGACCAGCCGCCGCCGATGGACCCCGAGCAGCTGACGGAGGCCCGCCGCGAGGTCCGTCTGGTCGCGCTGTCCAGCCTGGACAGCGACATCCAGGCCCTGCGCGACCCGGCGATGCAGGAGGAACTGGCCGGCGTCCTCACCGCGTACCGCGCCGGTCTGCCGCAGACCTGCCGGGTGCCCGGTGTGATGTGGCACTACGCGGTGCTGCTGACCGGGCAGCTCGACCAGCTGGCGGAGCTGGTCGACAGCGGGGTGCGGGCCTGCCGCGACCGGGGCTACGCATGGGAGCTGGCGTATGTCCTGCAGCTGCGCGCCAAGATCTTCAACGACCATGCGGGCGGGCTGCCCCAGGCGGCGCGGGACGCCGACGAGGCGCTGCGGATCTTCCTCCGGGTCGGCGACGCCTGGGGCGCGGCCGAGGCGCTGTCGGGGCGCGCCGAGACCCATGAGAAGCGCGGCGCCTACGAGCTCGCGGCGAGCGACTACCGGGCGGCGATGGTGCACGCCGAGGAGGTGGGCGCCCACGGCCAGACCCTGCTGCTGCGCGGCCGGCTGGGCGCCGTACTGATCGAGGACGGCCAGGGCGAGACCGGCGAGCGGATGCTGCGCGAGGTGCTGGCCGAGACCGCGAAGGGCAACAGCGGCCGGGACACCGAGCCGTTCGCGCGGCTGTCGCTGGCCATGCGGCTGTCCATGACGGGCCGGTTCCAGGAGGCGCGCGAGGAGTTGCTCACGGTGCGGGAGCTGTTCACTTCCCGCGCCCCGGACATGTTCGTCGGGCTCCTGGAGGCGTCGCTGGTCTCGGTGGATCTGGAGGAGGGCCTGACCGAGGGGCTGCTGCCGAGGTTCCGCAAGGCCTTGGAGATGATGCAGGAGCCCTTGGCGCGGATGGTCGCCCCGGATCTGCCCGTACTCCAACTCCTCGGCGGCGCACGGGTGTTGATGGCTGTGCACGGTGAACGGGCGGGCCGGGACGCGGCGCGTCTGGTGGGTGCGTACGACGCGCTGCGGGTCGTCGACCATGTCCCGGCGCTGATCATCCGCGACGACCGGGCCCGTACCGAGGCGGCGGCCCGGGCGCTGCTGGGCGATGGCGCCTATGACGCCGCGTACGCCGAAGGCGGTGGCCTCTCCCTCGAAGAGGCCACCGCTCTCATCTGACGCGAGCCGGGCGAATGGCCGTCCTACGGGGGAGCCCCCCGTAGGACGCGCGTCAGGTCTTCTTGCGGAACTTCGCCACCGCGAGCGGCATCGTGATCGCCGTGATGGCGACCGCCCAGGCGAGGGTGACCACGGTCGGGTGCGCCACCGCGCCCTGGCCGTTGATCAGCGCGCGGGCCGCGTCCGCCAGGTTGGACAGCGGATTGACGTCGGTGAACCCCTTCAGCCAGCCGGGCATGTCCTTGGTCGGCGCGAAGATCGACGAGCCGAACTGCAGCGGCATCAGCACCATCATCGCCACGCCCTGCACCGCCTGCGGGGTCTTCATGGCGAGACCCAGCAGGATGAAGATCCACATCAGGGCGGCGCCGAAGGCCGTGGACAGCACGATCGCGCCGGCGAACTCCAGCAGGCTGCCGTGGACTTCGAGGCCGATCAGGAAGCCCATGCCCAGCAGGATCGCGGTGGCGATCAGCATCCGGCCGATCTCGACCACGATCTTGGCTATCAGGACCGAGGACCGGGCTATCGGCATGGTCCGGAAGCGGTCCATCACGCCCTTGCGGAAGTCCTCGTTGACGCCCGTGCCCACCGCCATGGCGATGTTCATGCCCATCATCGCCATCATGCCGGGCACCAGATACTGGACGTACTGCTGTTGGTTGCCCTTGCCGAACATCGCGCCGCCGAAGACGTACACGAACAGCAGGATGAAGATGACCGGCATCAGCAGGACGTCGAACATCGACTCGGGGTCCTGCTTGATCTGCAGGGCGTTGCGCCGCACCAGCGCGCCGATGTGCCGCAGATTGGCCCGCAGGCCGATCCGGCCCTCGTCGGCGCCGGGCTTGGCGAGCGGCGCCGTGATCGTCGCGGCACTCATGCCGACACCTCCGCGTAACTCCGGTCCATGACGTCTTCGGCGGCCTCCGAGGTCTTCTGGCCCGTGATGGCCAGGAACACCTCGTCCAGGCTGGGCAGATGGGTGGATATCCCGGCGAGCGCGAAGCCCCGCTGGCCGAGCACGTTGACCACCGCCGTCAGCTGTTCGTCGCTGATGATCGGGACGTTGACCACACCCCCGTCGTGGTCAGCGGTCGCGCCCGCGATGCCGTCCAGCCCGGCCTGGGCGATGGCGCCGACCATCCGGTCCAGCTCGCCGGGGTCCGAGGGCCGGATCTGCAGGGTCCGCCCGCCGACCTTGGCCTTCAGCTCGTCGACCCGGCCCTCGGCGATCACCCGGCCGCGGTCGATGACCGTCAGCTCGTCGGCCAACTGCTCGGCCTCTTCCATGTACTGGGTCGTCAGCAGCACCGTCGCGCCCTCGCGGACCATCCGCTGGACCTCCTCCCACACCTCGTTGCGGGTGCGGGGGTCCAGGCCGGTGGTCGGCTCGTCCAGATACAGGACGGCCGGGCGGCCGATCATCGAGGCGGCGAGGTCCAGCCGGCGGCGCATACCGCCGGAGTACTTGGCCGCGGGCCGCTTGGCGGCCTCGGTCAGCGAGAACCGCTCCAGCATCTCGTCCGCGCGGCCGCGGGCGTCCTTGCGGGACAGATCGAGCAGCCGCCCGATCATGTAGAGGTTCTCCCAGCCGGAGAGCTTCTCGTCGACCGAGGCGTACTGCCCGGTCAGGCCGATCGTGCGGCGCAGCGCGCGGGGCTGGCGCACCACGTCGAAGCCGGCCACGACGGCGCGGCCGGCGTCCGGCACCAGGAGGGTGGACAGGCAGCGCACGAGCGTCGTCTTGCCGGCGCCATTGGGGCCGAGCACGCCGAGCACGGTGCCTTCCTTCACGTCCAGGTCCACCCCGTCGACGGCCTTGACGTCGCCGAAGTGCTTGACCAGACCGCGCACCTCCACGGCGTTGCCGCCCCTGGTGGTTATCGTCTGTCGCGTCATGCCCTCAAAGATGCCAGCGGCCACTGACAACCCGCCGACAGACCGCCGACACCGCGGACAGACCGCCGACACCGCGGACGGGCCGCCGACGGCCGCACCGGCGGACCGGGCGGGGCACTACGGCGACGGCGGCCGGAACGCGAGGTTCCGGCCGCCGGGCCGATCGTTGCGGAGGAAGGCGTGCCTAGTGGAAGGTGTGCTCCTCGGCGGGGAACGCACCGCCGACGACCTCCTGCGCGAACTCCTTCGCCGCACCGCCGAGCAGCTCCCGCATGTTCAGGTACTGCTTGACGAACTTCGGCACCCGGCCCGCGGTCATACCGGCCATGTCGGTCCACACCAGCACCTGCGCGTCGCAGTCCAGGCCCGCGCCGATGCCGACGGTCGGGATGTGCAGGGAACGGGTGACCTCGGCGGCCAGCTCGGCCGGGACGGCCTCCAGGACGACCGCGAACGCCCCCGCGTCCTGCACCGCCTTGGCATCGCGCAGCAGCTGCTGCGCGGCCTCCTCGCCGCGGCCCTGTACGGGGTAGCCGCCGTAGGCGTTGACCGACTGCGGGGTCAGCCCGACGTGCGCCATCACCGGAATGCCCGACGAGACCAGCAGCTCCACCTGGTCCGCGGAGCGCTCACCGCCCTCCAGCTTGACGGCGCCGACGCCCGCCTCCTTCACCA
Source organism: Streptomyces sp. NPDC059008 (assembly GCF_042749045.1). Classification (NCBI taxonomy): domain Bacteria; kingdom Bacillati; phylum Actinomycetota; class Actinomycetes; order Kitasatosporales; family Streptomycetaceae; genus Streptomyces; species Streptomyces sp. NPDC059008. The sequence goes on from NZ_JBHYJC010000032.1 coordinate 50,313, forward strand.
GCCGGGTGGCGCTGCGCAGAGCCTGGACCGGCCCTTCCTGATACGAGCCGAACGGCAGATCGCCGACGACCAGGCTGCGCTTGGTGCCCCGGACGACCGCGGCGGACAGCAGGGTGATCTCGTCCATGGTGACCGGGACGGTGGACTCGTAGCCGAGGTGGCAGTTGCCCATCGAGTCGCCGACGAGCAGGACCGGGATCCCGGCCTCGTCGAAGACGGAGGCGGTCATCGCGTCGTAGGCGGTGAGCATCGGCCACTTCTCGCCGCGCTCCTTGGCGGCGGCGATGTCGCGGACGGTGATCCGGCGCGAGCCGGTGCCTCCGTACAGCGACTTGCTGCGCTCCGAAGCGGGCTTCGCGGTGGACCCCGGGGTAGCCCCGGCGGCCGGCTCGGGAGCAGGCGAAAGCTGCGTCATGGTGACGGCTCCTGTTCGTCATCTCGAGGCACCCTGACGGTGTCCCCGGACTCCCCACCATGCTGGCACGGCCCGCACGCAAAGGAAAAGGGAGGGGCACGGCAGCCTCCTGCCACCGGCCGGCCGCGCCGGGAGCCACGCCGGGCGACCCGGCTCTTTTCGATACGGAACGGCCCCGTATCGAAATGCGTTAGGGTGTCGCCATGGCCACCTCATCCACCCCATCCGCCCCGGGGGAACCACCCGCCCGGCAGGTCCCCGACCGCATCCACCGCCGCCGCTGGGCGATCCTGTGCACGCTGATGCTCAGCCTGCTGATCGTGGTGCTGGACAACTCCATCCTCAACGTCGCCATGAAGACGATCGCCACGCCCGCGCCCACCGGCCTCGGCGCCACCCAGAGCGAGCTGGAGTGGGCGATCAACGCCTACACGCTGGTCTTCGCCGGGCTGCTGTTCACCTCCGGCCTGCTCGGCGACCGCCTCGGACGCAAGAAGGTGCTGCTCTTCGGCCTGGTGGTCTTCGGCGCAGGCTCGGTGCTCGCCGCGTTCGCCGGCTCCCCCACCCAGCTGATCGTCTTCCGCGCCCTGATGGGCCTGGGCGGCGCGTTCGTGATGCCGGCCACCCTCGCCGTCCTGATGAACGTCTTCGAGCGCGAGGAGCAGCCGCGGGCGATCGGCGTGTGGGCCGGCGGCGTGGGCCTGGCCATCGCCATCGGACCGATCGCCGGCGGTCTGCTGCTGGACCACTTCTGGTGGGGCTCGGTCTTCCTCGTCAACGTCCCCATCGTGCTGATCGCGCTGGTCGCGATGGTGATCCTGGTACCCGACTCCAAGGACCCCAGCCCCGGACGGCTGGACCCGGTCGGGGTGCTGCTGTCCGTCGTCGGCCTGGTCCTGCTGGTCTACGGGATCATCAAGGGCGGCCAGCTCGCCGACTTCACCGACCCCCAGGTGTTCGGCACGATCGCCGGCGGCCTCGCCGTGCTGGCGGTGTTCGTACTGCACCAGAAGCGCAGCGACCACCCCTCCATCGACATCGGCTACTTCCGCCGGCCCGCGTTCTCCGCGGCCATCGCCGCCATCGCCCTGGTCTTCTTCGCGCTCATGGGCGTCACGTTCTTCATCGTCTTCTACGTCCAGAGCGTGCGCGGCTACACCCCGTTCCAGTCCGGCCTGCTGCTCCTCCCGCTGGCCGCGGCCCAGCTGATCTTCGCGCCGCGGGCCCGGCTCGCGGTGGACCGCTACGGCGCCCGCGCGGTGTGCACCGCCAGCATGCTCGCGGTGGCCGCCACGATGGCGGGCCTGCTGCTGATGGACACCGACACCCCGATGTGGGTGATGGAGGTGCTGTTCTTCCTCCAGGGCGCCGGTATGGCGCACATCATGCCGCCGGTCACCGTCGCGATCATGCAGTCGCTGCCGCGCGAGAAGGCCGGCTCCGGCTCGGCGCTCAACAACGTCTTCCGGCAGGTCGGCGGCACCCTCGGCGTCGCGGTCCTCGGCTCGCTGCTGTCCACGACCTACCGCGACGGCATCCAGCACAAGCTCGACGCCCTGCCAGGTGTGCCCGCCGGCGCCCGGCACGCGGCCGGCGAGTCCATCGAGGCCACCCTCGGCCTCGCGGACCGGATGGGCCCCGCGGGCCGGCCGCTGGTCACCGCCGCCCACGACGCCTTCGTCCACGCCATACACGTCACCGCCCTCGGCTCGGCCGCCGTCTCGGTGATCGGTGCCCTGGTCGTGCTGGCCTTCCTGCCGGGCAAAATGGGACCGGCGCCGCGGTCGGCGGAGCCGCAGGACGAGCGGAAGGCGGGCGCAGCGCGATGACCCGGGCGGCGCAGGACCCCGAGGCGACGGCGGACCGGGCGGGGCCGGGGCCGGCGACCGCCGGGCGGCGCGGGCGGCCGCGCAGCGCCGAGGCCGACTCCGCCATCATCGAGGCGGTGCTGCGCCTGCTGGAGGACGGCGTCTCCATAGGCGAGTTGTCCATGGAGCGGATCGCCCGCGAGGCCGGCGTCGGCAAGGCCACGGTCTACCGCCGCTGGCCCGGCAAGAGCGCCCTGATGCTGGACGTCATGCGCTCGCTGGACGCCCAGAGCCCCCGGCTGCCGGGCGATTCGGTACGCGACGACCTGGTCTGCCTGCTGGAGTTCCTGCGCCGCCGGGGGCTGGCCAAGCGCAACTCGGCGCTGCTGCGCACCCTCGTCAGCCATGTCCAGGCCCAGCCCGAGCTGTGGGCCGAGTACCACGACACCGTCGTCCGGGCCCGCCACGAGGCGCTGCTCGGCGTCCTGCGGCGCGGTGTGGCCAACGGCGAGATCCGTGCCGACCGCGATCTGGAGACCGTCGCCGACCTCTTCGTCGGCCCGATGCTGGCCCGCGCCATGCTCCATGAGCACAAGGAACTGCCCGAAGGGCTCGCCGAGGACATCGTCGACATGGTCCTGGAGGGGGTACGGCCCGGTCCCCGGGCCGCGGCGGGCTGAACCCGCCCGAACCTCGCGCGAACACCGCCGCGAAGGACGCTCATATGACCGGATCATGCCCGTTGTGTCACAGCATCCGTCACGAACCCCGGGACCGGAACCCCGACCCGCCGTCGCGCCGTCCTCACATCCAAGAAGGCGCACCACGTATCTAAGAAAGTGCGTTACGGCGATCGCCTAGGGTCGTGGACCACAGGCGACGTGCGCACCGGAGCAAGGCAGTGAGGACAGCTACATGGCGCAGGCATACATGACGGAGCCGGGACAGGGGCAGGGCCCCGAGCGGGCCGCTTCCCGGGCCGAACGCCTGCGGAACTGGTGGCGCCCGGAAGGGATGTGGCGGCGCGGCATCGTGCTCGCGGTACTCGCCGTGCTGCTCGGGCTGCTGATGATCCTGCACGCCCGGATCCCCAACGCCGTGGGAAACCTGGGCAGTCTGCTGGAGACGTTCCTGCCGTGGCTGGGCCTGTGCATCCCGCTGCTGCTGCTCGCCGCGGTCCTGCGGCGCTCCACGACGGCGCTGATCGCCCTCGTCCTGCCGGTCTTCGCGTGGTTCAACCTCTTCGGCGGGCAGATCACCGACAAGGCGGGCACCGGCGGCAATCTCACCGTCGTCACCCACAACGTCGACGCCGGCAACCCCGACCCGGCGGCCACCGCCAAGGACATCGTGGCGTCCGGCGCCGACGTGGTGGCCCTGGAGGAGCTGACCGGCGAGGCGCTGCCCACCTACCGCCAGGGGCTGGCGAAGGCGTACCCGTACCACACCGTGCAGGGCACCGTCGGCCTGTGGAGCAAGCGCCCGCTGTCCGACGCCCGGCCGGTGGACATCAAGATGGGCTGGACCCGCGCGCTGCGCGCCACCGTCACCGCCGCCGACGGTCAGCGGTTCGGCGTCTACGTCGCGCATCTGCCGTCGGTGCGGGTCAAGGTCGAGGCGGGCTTCACCGCCAACCAGCGCGACGGCAGCGCCGAGGCGCTGGGTGAGGCGATCGCCGCGGACCCGGTGCGCAAGGTCATGCTGCTCGGCGACCTCAACGGGACCATGAACGACCGTTCACTCGCCCCGGTCACCTCTCAGATGCGCTCCGCGCAGGGCGCGGCCGGCGACGGGTTCGGCTTCAGCTGGCCGGCGGCGTTCCCGATGGCCCGGATCGACCAGATCATGATGAAGGGGATGGATCCGGTCAAGGCGTGGGTCATGCCGTCGACCGGCAGCGACCACCTCCCGGTCGCCGCCTCGGTCAAGATCTGACCGAGGCAGATGGGCCGACGCCGGCGGGCCTCGCCGACGAACTGCCGAAACGCGGTCGTCACGCCCCGTTCCCGCGCCGGAATACTGCGGCTGAGAGACTTTGTTCCGTAAGAGAACTTACCTCTCCCCTTACGGACGTCCCCTGAAAGGTCTGGGTCTTTCATGCCCTTGGCTCTGCTCGCGCTCGCGATCTCGGCCTTCGGTATCGGCACCACGGAATTCGTGATGATGGGCCTGCTGCCCAACGTCGCGGACGATCTGGGCACGTCCGTGCCCACCGCCGGCTACCTCGTCTCCGCCTACGCCCTCGGCGTCGTCATCGGCGCCCCGCTGCTGACCGCCCTCGGCTCCCGCATCCCGCGCAAGCGGATGCTGGTGCTGCTGATGGCGGTCTTCACGGTCGGCAACCTGGCCTCCGCCCTGGCCCCCGGCTTCGGCACGCTGATCGCCGGGCGGCTGCTGGCCGGTCTCCCGCACGGCGCGTTCTTCGGCGTCGGCGCGGTGGTCGCCGCCCGGTTGGTGCGCGAGGGCCGCCAGGCCCGCGCGGTCGCCACCATGTTCCTCGGCCTGACCATCGCCAACATCATCGGCGTGCCCGCCGCCACCCTCCTCGGCCAGCAGCTCGGCTGGCGGGCCACCTTCCTGATCGTGGCCGCCATCGGCCTGGTCGCGATGGCCGCCCTGGCCCGGCTGATCCCGCCGCTGCCGGCGCAGGAGCGCACCGGCCTGGCCCGCGAGCTGCGCGCCCTCGGCAGCCGCCAGGTCCTGCTCGGCCTGCTGACCACGGTCTTCGGCTTCGCCGGCATCTTCGCGGTCTACAGCTACCTGGCCTCGATGATGACCGAGGTCACCGGCTTCGCCGAGGGCTCGGTCCCGCTCGTCCTCGCCCTCTTCGGCATCGGCATGACGCTCGGCGCCCTCGCCGCGGGCCCCCTCACCGACCGCGCGCTGCGGCCGACCCTGTACGGCTCGCTGGCGGCCCTGGCCCTCGTCCTCGCCGCGTTCCACTTCACCGCCCAGGTCACGTGGGCCGCCCTGGTCACCGTCGTCCTCATCGGCGCGGTCGGCTTCCTGACCACCACCCCCCTGCAGATGCTGGTCATGAACAAGGCCCAGCAGGCCCCGACGCTGGCCGCCGCCTCCAACCAGTCGGCCTTCAACCTGGCCAACGCGGGCGGTGCCTGGGTGGGCGGCCTGGCCCTGGCGGCCGACTGGGGCTGGACGTCCCCGACGCTGGTCGGCGCGGTGCTGGCCGCCGCCGGCCTGGCCGTCGCCGTCGTGGCGGGTCTGCTGGACCGGGGTGCCAAGGACGCGTCCCGCATCGTGGCGCGCAGCCGGGAGGCGGCCGCGGAGGCCGGCGCGAGCGCCGGGTAGGCCCGCCGCGCCGCCGGGTGCCGGGTGAGGGACCGTCAGCTGCCCTCCCGCCAGCGGTTGGTGATCGGCAGGCGGCGGTCCTTGCCGAAGCCCTTCGTGGAGATCTTCGGACCGGGCGGGTACTGGCGGCGCTTGTACTCGGCGTGGTCGACCATCCGCAGGACGCGGGTGACCAGGGCCTCGTCGAAGCCCTGGGCGATGATGTCCTCGCGGCCGCGGTCGCGGTCGACGTAGAGCTCCAGGATGCGGTCGAGGACGTCGTAGTCGGGCAGCGAGTCGGTGTCGACCTGGCCGGGGCGGAGTTCGGCGCTCGGCGGCTTGGTGAGGGTGTTCTCCGGGATCGGCGGGGTCTGGCCGCGGTCGGCGGCGGCCTCGTTGCGCCAGCGGGCGAGCTGGTAGACGACGGACTTGTAGACGTCCTTGATGGGGCCGTAGCCGCCCACCGAGTCGCCGTAGAGCGTCGAATAGCCGCAGGCCAGCTCGGACTTGTTGCCGGGGGCGAGGACCAGGTGGCCCTCCTGGTTGGAGATGGCCATCAGGGTCGTACCGCGCAGCCGGGACTGGAGGTTCTCCTCGGCGAGGCCGGTGAGGGAGAGGGACTCCATGTACGCGTCGAACATCGGGCCGATCGGGACCGTGCGGAAGGACAGGCCCGTACGGCGGGCGAGTTCGGCGGCGTCGGTGAGGGAGTGGTCGGAGGAGTAGCGCGAGGGCATCGCCACGGCGTGGACATGGGCGGGGCCCAGCGCGTCGCAGGCGATCGCGGCGACCAGCGCGGAGTCGATCCCGCCGGAGAGGCCGAGCGCGACACTGTGGAAGCCGTTCTTGGCGACGTACGCGCGCAGGCCGACGACGAGCGCCGTGTAGATCTCTTCGAGGTCGCCGAGGCGTTCGGCCTGCCCGCCGGGGGTCTCGGCGGGGTAGGGCGGCAGCGGTTCGGGGGAGAGGGTCAGGTGGTCCACGCGCAGGCCGTCGTCCAGGACGCCGCCGGGGGGTTCGGGCGCCGCGGCCGGCAGGTCGAGGTCGACCAGGACACAGCCCTCCGCGAACTGCGGCGCCCGCGCGATCACCCCGCCGTCCTTGTCGACGACGATCGAGTCGCCGTCGAAGACCAGCTCGTCCTGGCCGCCGATCATCGCCAGATAGGCCGTGGTGCAGCCGGCCTCCTGGGCGCGCTTGCGGACCAGCTCCAGGCGGGTGTCGTCCTTGTCCCGCTCGTACGGGGAGGCGTTGATGGACACCAGCAGCCCGGCGCCCGCGCTGCGGGTCGCCGGGACCCGGCCGCCGTCCTGCCACAGGTCCTCGCAGATGGCGAGCGCGACATCGACGCCGTGCACCCGTACGACGGGCAGCGTGTCACCGGGGACGAAGTAGCGGAACTCGTCGAAGACGCCGTAGTTGGGAAGGTGGTGCTTGGCGAAGGTGAGCGCCACCTCGCCGCCGTGCAGCACGGCCGCGGCGTTCTGGGGCGCGCCGGCGGGGCGTCCGTAGCGCGGCCCGGCCTGCTCGCCGCGGTCGAGGTAGCCGACGACGACGGGGAGGCCGCCCAGGCCCTCGTCGGCCAGCCGCCCGGCCAGCGTCCGCAGTGCGACGCGGCTCGCCTCGACGAACGACGGGCGCAGCGCGAGGTCCTCGACGGGGTAGCCGGTCAGCGCCATCTCGGGGAACGCGACGAGGTGCGCGCCCTGGCCGGCGGCGTGCCGGGTCCAGTGCACGATCGTCTCCGCGTTCTGGGCGAGATCGCCGACGCAGGAATCGATCTGGTTGAGGGCGAGACGAAGTTGAGGCACCCCGTCAGTGTAATCGTCTTTCTGACGCAATGGGTGGCCCGCGGACTTCGCGGGCCACCCGTCGGTGACCGGACCGGGCCCCTCGGTTCAGTCGAGGGGGCGGCTGCCGTCCGTCACTTCGGCAGCCGGTAGCCGAGGACGGTCATCATCCCGGACTCCGAGTGGTAGATGTTGTGGCAGTGCATCATCCACAGGCCGGGGTTGTCGGCGTCGAAGTCGACGGCGAGCTTCTTGCCCGGCAGCATGATCGTGGTGTCCTTTCGGGGGCCGCCGTCGGGCAGCGCGAAGGTGTGCCCGTGCAGATGCATCGGGTGCCACATCTTGGTCTTGTTGCGGAAGACGATCCGCACCCGCTCGCCTTGCTCCACGGGGTACCGCTGCGACGGGGTGTACGGCTTCCCGTTGATCGCCCAGTTCCACTTCTCCATCGTGCCGGTGAGGTTCATCTTGATGGTGCGGTCGGGTTCGCGGTCGTCGAGCAGGCACGATTCGTCGCCCTTGAGGTCGCCCGCGCTGATCCCCCCGCTGCGCAGCTCCTTCGGGCGGATCTTGGGGTCGGGGGCGTCGCCGCTCCCGGTGCGCAGCAGGGCCTGTGCGGTCTGGTTGTTCTTGCCCGCGGAGAGCGCGGTGAACGGGAAGACCCCGTCCTTGGCCGTGACCAGGACGTCGTAGCGCTCGGCCATGCCGATCAGCAGGCTGTCGGTCTTGTGGTGCGCCACCGGGAAGCCGTCGGTGTGCGTCACGGTCAGCTGGTGGTCGCCGAGCGCGACCCGGTAGGCGGTGTCGCCGCTGGCGTTGATGATCCGGATCCGGATGCGGTCGCCGGGCTTGGCGCGGAAGGTCTCGCGGTCGTCGCGCGTCTTGCCGTTGATCAGGTGGTACGGATGTTCGACGGTGCCCGAGAAGTCGTCGTCGTCCATCCGGGCCATGTTCATCAGCATCCGGGACGCGGCGTCGCGGGAGCGCCGGTCGCTGCGGTGCGCCATCTGCAGCTCGCCATGGCCCATGGGGCCGCCGGGCTTGTCCTTGTTCAGCTCGGCCAGGATCGCGTCCGGGGTGACGCCGTCGACTCCGTCGAGCCAGTCGTCGATCACGATGATCCACTCTTTGTCGTACGAGAGCGCCTCTTCGGGGTCGTCGACGATCAGCGGTGCGTACAGCCCGCGGTCCACCTGCACGCCGACGTGCGGGTGGAGCCAGTGCGTACCGGGCGTGGAGGCGGCGAAGAGGTAGTTGAAGGAGTGGCCGGGCCTGACTTCCCGCTGGGTGATGCCGGGGACGCCGTCCATGTCGTTGCGCAGCTGCAGCCCGTGCCAGTGGATGGTGGTGGACTGCGGGAGGCGGTTGCGCAGGGTCAGCGCGATCCGCTCACCCGCGGTGACCCGGATAGGCCGGCCCGGCAGTCGGTCGCCGTACGCCCAGGTGTCGACGATCACGCCGCCCAGGTCGAGCCTGGTCTCGGAGGCGGTCAGCGAGAAGGCCCGTACGGGGCCCTTGCCCCGCTCGCCCTCGGTCTCGGCGACCTCCGCGCCGGAGGGGGAGACATAGCCGGACGGGGGGCGGTCGTCGCGGCCGTGGGGGGCGCCCCCGCCGTGCCTGGTGTCCGGGGCGGTGGATGCGAGGGATCGGGGGGCCAGCAGCCCGCTTCCGGCGGCGGCGAGTCCCGCGCCGAGCACGGCGCGGCGGGAGTGCGTACGCATAGGGAAAGCACCTCGTGGCGATGTCGGTGTGAAGTGTGGTCTGTTCGGGGGCGCTGCCGCGGGACTCCGGAGCGTCGGCGGCGGGCGCTCCTATATGCGCGGCACCGACAGTGGGGCGAGGAGTTGGGGACGCGGCGGCGCGGATATTGGCCACTGGCCGCGCAGCCGCCGGGTGCGCAGGGCCGTGCGGGTCGGGGAGGTCAGGGGGTCGGCGACCTGGGAGGTGAACCACGGCAGGCGGCCGCGGCACGCGGCGGCCTCGCCCTGTTCCCGCATCGCGGACCTCCCGACGAAATGACCCATGGGCGGCCGCCCCGCGGACCGCTGCCAATGGAATCTACCCCCGAGGGGTATGGCTCTCCCAGCGCTGTCCGCCGAACGGAGTGGCGCCTGCATATCCTGGGTCTTCCCGCGCACGGCGTGCCGGGGGCGCCCCCGGCGGTGGCCGGGGGAGTCGCGACCGGCCCGTTCACCCGAACACCTGGATCTCCGTGACCCGCACCCGCCGCTCCGCCGCCGCCCGCAGCAGGGCGTCCGCCACCCTGCTGCTGCTCGGCGCCGCCGCGTACACCGCGTGGGTGCTGGAGGTGGTGCTCGCCACCGGCCTCGACCCCGTGCAGGCGTACGTCAGCGAGCTGGCCGCCGCCGATCAGCCGCTCGGCGGGCTCTTCCGCGCCACCGACCTCCTCGCCGGTCTGCTGGTGCTGGCCGGTGCGGTGACCGCCCTGCCGACGACCGGACGCAGGCCCTGGGCGACGGCCGGCTGGGCCGCGCTGGCGCTCTTCGGCGCCGCCACCGCCGTCGACTCCCGGCTGCCGCTGAGCTGCGCGCCGACCAGCGATCCGGCCTGCGCGGCCCGGGAGACCGCCGGGCTGGTGCCGGCCACCCACACCGCGCACGCCATCAGCAGCTCCTGCGCGATGGTCGGCGCGCTCGCCGCGCTGGTCCTGCTGACCTTCGCCGCCCGGCGCTACGACCGCTGGCCGCCGCTGGGCCGCCTCGGCCCCGCCCTGGTGCTCGCCGAACTGGCCGCCACCCTCTGGACGCTGGCCTCCGTCGCGGCGTTCAGCGCCGGCCGGGGCACCTGGGCCCTGGGCGCCGGCCAGCGGCTGCAGGTCCTGCTGGTCGCCCTGTACATCGCGCTGCTCGCGGTCTGCGTGGCCAGGTCAGGACCGGCGCCAGCGGCGGGAGAACGGGCATCGGCGAAGCAGGCACCCCAAGAACCCGCAGCAGGACGAGGAGACCGATGAACCGACACCCGCGCCCGCTGCCCGCCCCCGGCCGGTTCCTGCGCGTCGACGGCGTCGCGCTGCACGTCCTGACCGAGGGGAGCGGCCCGGTCTGCGTCCTGAGCGGCGGTCTGGGGATGGCCTGGTTCGACTGGGACGCGGTCGCCGCGCTGCTCGCCCCGTACCGCACCGTCGTCCGCTTCGACCGCCCCGGACTCGGCCTGAGCGCCCCGGCGCCCGCGCCGCCCACCGTCGCCGCCGAGGCGGACCGGCTCGCCCACCTCCTCGACGCGCTCGGACACTTCGGCCCGGCCACCGTCGTCGGTCACTCGCTCGCCGGGTTCCACGCCGAGGCGTTCGCCCGGCTGCACCCGGCCCGGTGCGCCGGGCTCGTCCTCGTCGACGGCAGCATCGAGGACGACCCGCGGCCCCGGCTGCCGCGCGCGGTGCGCACCGCCTGGGCGGGCGGCCTGGCCGGCGCGCTGTCCGCCGCCGGGCTGGCGCACGTGCTGGGACCGGCGACCCGCCGCCTCATAGGGCGCGCGGCGACCGTCGGCAGCCATCCGCCGCACCCGTGGGAGCACGCCGGCTACCGGACCAGCCGGGTGGTGCGGGCCTGCGCGCTGGAGAACGCGACCTACCCCTACCAGGCCGCCGAGCTCGCGGCGCTGCGCAGGGACCGTGCGCTGCCCGACCTGCCGGTGACCGTCCTGGCGGCGTACGACGGCAGCGAGACGGCCGGGCAGCTGCGCTGGCTGGAGCGGCAGCGGGCGCTCGCCGCGGAGCTGGGCGGCCGGTTCGCGGTCGCCGCGCCCGCGGGGCATCTGGTGATGGCCGATGTGCCCGAGTCGGTGGCGCAGGCGGTGCTGGACCTGTCGGGGACGGGGCGCGACGCGACGGCGCCGTCCGCCTGAGTCCCGGCCGCGCGCGGGGCGCGGAAACGTGAAAGCGCTGAAGCGCGGAAGCGCGAAAACGCGAAAACGCAAGGCATGGCCCCCTCAACAGCGGGTCAACGACACCTCCGGCCCGCTTCAAGATCGGCCCAAGCCCCCCGATTGGCATGGCCGGCCGCGCTGAGCGGGCACACCGTGGGAAGGATCGGGGACGAGGGTTACGGGACGGCGGTTCTGATTCAGGCCAAGGGTGCGTAATGTGACGGTAACCCCCTCACGTGATACTGGTGTGCCACGCACGATCTTCCCCGCGCGTGGACAGGCCGATTGACCTGCAAGGATTGGTGACCCATGGACAAGCAGCAGGAGTTTGTGCTCCGTACGCTCGAGGAGCGCGACATCCGCTTCGTACGGCTGTGGTTCACCGATGTCCTCGGGTTCCTCAAGTCCGTGGCGGTCGCGCCGGCCGAGCTGGAGCAGGCCTTCGACGAGGGCATCGGCTTCGACGGCTCGGCCATCGAGGGCTTCGCCCGGGTGTACGAATCCGACATGATCGCCAAGCCGGACCCGGGCACCTTCCAGATCCTGCCCTGGCGTGCCGAGGCCCCCGGCACCGCCAGGATGTTCTGCGACATCCTGATGCCGGACGGGTCGCCGTCGTACGCCGACCCCCGGTACGTCCTCAAGCGCATCCTGGCCAAGACCTCCGACCTCGGGTTCACCTTCTACACCCACCCGGAGATCGAGTTCTTCCTGCTGAAGGACAAGCCCGTCGACGGCTCCCGGCCGATCCCCGGCGACTCCTCCGGCTACTTCGACCACACCCCGCAGAACGTCGGCATGGACTTCCGCCGGCAGGCCATCACGATGCTGGAGTCCATGGGCATCTCGGTGGAGTTCAGCCACCACGAGGGCGCCCCCGGCCAGCAGGAGATCGACCTGCGGTATGCCGACGCGCTCTCGACCGCCGACAACATCATGACGTTCCGGCTGGTCATGAAGCAGGTGGCGCTGGAGCAGGGCGTCCAGGCGACGTTCATGCCCAAGCCGTTCTCGGAGTACCCGGGCTCCGGCATGCACACCCACCTCTCGCTCTTCGAGGGCGACCGCAACGCCTTCCACGAGTCCGGCTCGGAGTACCAGCTGTCCAAGGTGGGGCGCTCGTTCATCGCCGGCCTGCTGCGGCACGCCGGGGAGATCTCCGCCGTCACCAACCAGTGGGTCAACTCCTACAAGCGGATCTGGGGCGGCACCAACCGCACCGCGGGCGCCGGCGGCGAGGCCCCCTCGTACATCTGCTGGGGCCACAACAACCGCTCCGCGCTGATCCGCGTCCCGATGTACAAGCCCGGCAAGATGGGCTCGACCCGGGTCGAGGTCCGCTCGATCGACTCCGGCGCCAACCCGTACCTGACCTACGCGGTGCTGCTCGCCGCCGGCCTCAAGGGCATCGAGGACGGCTACGAGCTGCCGGCCGGCGCCGACGACGACGTGTGGGCGCTGTCGGACTCGGAGCGCCGGGCGATGGGCATCGAGCCGCTGCCGCAGAACCTCGGCGAGGCCATCGAGCTGATGGAGCGCAGCGAACTGGTCGCCGAGACCCTCGGTGAGCACGTCTTCGACTTCTTCCTGCGCAACAAGAAGCAGGAGTGGGAGGAGTACAGGTCGGAGGTCACCGCCTTCGAGCTGCGCAAGATGCTGCCCGTGCTCTGAGCCACCGCGCCCACCGAGAGGCCGCATCATGGCACTTCCCGCTCCGCAGGGACGGCGGAGCAGCACCTTCACCCGGCTGCTGAGGCACGGTTTCACCGACCCCTCGGCGGCCGGGGTGCTGCTCGACGTCCCCGAACTCGCCCCCGTGCGCGACGACTCGGTCCTGCTCGAAGCGCTCGGGGCCACCGCGGACCCGGATCTCGCGCTGCGGGGCCTGGCGCGGCTGGTGGAGGCGCTGCCGCCGGACGAGCAGCAGACGCTGCTGAGCACCGTCGTCGCGGCCAAGCCGCTGCGCGACCGGCTGCTGGGGGTGATGGGCGCCTCCGAGGCGCTCGTCGACCACCTCGCCCGGCACCCGGAGGACTGGCAGTCGCTGGTCACCTACGAGTCGGTCGATCTGCACCCCACCACCCCCGAGTTCGAGCAGTCGCTCGCCGAGGGCATCTGGGGCGAGCGGGGTGCCGGCCGCTCACGCGCGGACGCGCTGCGCGCCGCCTACCGCCGGGCCCTGCTGGGCATCGCCGCCCGCGACGTGTGCGGGACGACCGATGTCGCCGAGGCCGCGGCGGAGCTCGCGGACCTGGCCACCGCCACGGTCCGGGCCGCCCTGGAGATCAGCTACGAGGAGGCGCCCGGCGACGCCGCGGTCTGCCGGCTGGCCGTCATCGGCATGGGCAAATGCGGCGGCCGGGAGCTGAACTACGTCTCCGACGTCGATGTCATCTTCGTCGCCGAGGCCAAGGAGGGCGTCGACGAGGCCAAGGCGCTGCAGGCCGCGACCCGGCTCGCCGCCCGGATGATGCGGCTGTGCTCGGACAACACGGTCGAGGGCACGATCTGGCCGGTGGACGCCAATCTGCGGCCCGAGGGCCGCAACGGCCCGCTGGTGCGCACGCTCAGCAGCCATCTCGCCTACTACCAGCGCTGGGCCAAGACCTGGGAGTTCCAGGCGCTGCTCAAGGCCCGCCCGATGGCCGGTGACCTGGGGCTCGGGCAGGAGTACGTCGACGCCCTGGCGCCGATGGTGTGGGAGGTGGCCGAGCGGGAGAACTTCGTCTCCGACGTGCGCCAGATGCGCCGCCGGGTCGTCGAGAACATCCCCGCGGCGCAGGTCGAACGGGAGCTCAAGCTCGGCCCCGGCGGGCTGCGCGACGTCGAGTTCGCCGTCCAGCTGCTGCAGTTGGTGCACGGCCGCAGCGACGCCACGCTGCGCAGCGCCACCACCCTGGACGCGCTGGCGGCGCTGGCCGCCGGCGGCTATGTCGGACGCCAGGACGCCGCGGCCCTGGACGCCGCCTACCGCTTCCTGCGCACCTTGGAGCACCGCATCCAGCTCTTCCGGATGCGCCGGACCCATCTGATGCCCGAGGACGAGGCCGAACTCCGGCGTCTGGCACGGTCGTTGGGGCTGCGGACCGAGCCGGTCGACACCCTCCGCAGGGAGTGGAAGTGGCACGCCAGGGAGGTGCGCCGGCTGCACGAGAAGCTCTTCTACCGTCCGCTGCTCGATGCCGTCGCCCATCTGGAGCCCGGCGAGGCCCGGCTGTCCGCCAGGGCCGCCCGCCACCGCCTCGAAGCGCTCGGCTACCACGACCCGGGGGCCGCGCTGCGGCATCTGGAGGCGCTGGCCTCCGGCGTGACCCGCAAGGCGGCCATCCAGCGGACGCTACTGCCGGTGCTGCTCGCCTGGTTCGCGGACTCCGCCGACCCGGACGCCGGACTGCTCAACTTCCGCAAGGTCTCCGACGCGCTCGGCAAGACGCCCTGGTACCTGCGGCTGCTGCGCGACGAGGGCGCCGCCGCCGAGAACCTCGCCCGGGTGCTCTCGGCCGGCCGGCTCGCCCCCGACCTGCTGCTGCGCGCCCCCGAGGCGGTCGCGCTGCTCGGTGCCCCCGACGGGCTGCAGGCCCGCACCCGGGCCGCGCTGGAGCAGGAGGTGCTGGCCGCGGTCGGCCGCGCGGACGGTGCGGAGGCGGCGGTCACGGCGGCCCGCGGGGTGCGCCGCCGGGAGCTGTTCCGCACGGCCGCGGCGGATGTGATCGGCGCCTACGGCACGGAGTTCAGCCCGGCCGACAAGGACCACGGCCACTCGGTCGACGCGGTCGGCTCCGCGCTCTTCGACCTCAACGCCGCCACCCTCGCCGGCGCGCTGCGCGCCGCGGTCCGCGAGCAGTGGGGCGACACCCTGCCCACCCGCTTCGCGGTGATCGGCATGGGCCGCTTCGGCGGCCACGAGCTGGGCTACGGCTCGGACGCCGATGTGCTGTTCGTCCACGAACCACGCGAGGGCGCCGACGAGCAGGAGGCCGCCAGGGCCGCCCACGCCGTCGCCAACGAGATGCGCCGGCTGCTGGAACTCCCCTCCTCCGACCCGCCGTTGCCCATCGACGCGGACCTGCGCCCGGAGGGCAGGTCCGGGCCGCTGGTGCGCACCCTCGCCTCGTACGCGGCCTACTACCGGCGCTGGTCGCTGGTGTGGGAGGCCCAGGCCCTGCTGCGCGCCGAACCGGTCGCGGGCAACGCCGGCCTGGGGGAGCGGTTCATCGAGCTGATCGATCCGCTGCGCTATCCGGCCGAGGGCCTGGGAGAGGACGCGGTCCGCGAGATCCGCAAGCTCAAGGCCCGGATGGAGGCCGAGCGGCTGCCCCGCGGCGCCGACCCGACCACCCACGCCAAGCTGGGGCGCGGTGGTCTCAGCGACGTCGAGTGGACCGTGCAGCTGCTGCAGATGCAGCACGGCTGGGAGATCCCCGGGCTGCGCACGACCCGTACCCGCGAGGCGCTGGCCGCCGCCCACGCCGCCGGGCTGATCGGCACCGAGGAGGCCCAGACCCTGGACGAGGCCTGGGTGCTGGCGGCGCGGGTGCGCAACGCGGTGATGCTGGTGCGGGCCCGCCCGGGGGACACCTTCCCCACCGACGGCCGGGAGCTGGCCGCGGTGGGCCGCTACCTCGGCTACGAGGAGGGGCACGTCGGCGAGATGATCGACGACTACCGGCGGATCACCCGGCGGGCGCGCGGCGTGGTGGAGGAGATCTTCTACGGGGCCTGACGCTCCAGCAGCTCCCGGCAGTGCGCCAGGAATCCGGCCAGGGTCAGCTCGAAGGCCTGGTCGGCGCGGGCCGGGCCGGCGGCGTCCTGTGCCGCGGACAGCCGGGGCGCGCGGGTGCCGTCGGAGACCTCCCACATGATCCTCGGCGCCGACATGTCGAGCGCCGAGCCGAGCACGATGTTGTCCAGGCCGGTGATCACCGGTAGCACGGCGGACGGGTCGAAGCCGGCGTCCAGCAGCATCCCGGCCACCCGTTCGTACTGGGCCAGCACCTTGGGCGCGCGGACCGGTGAGGTCATCAGCATCGGGATCGTGCGCGGATGGGCGGCGAACGCGGCGCGGTAGGAGCGGGCCCAGGCCGCCAGCGCGCGGTCCCAGGAGGCGTCGTGCAGGGTGCCGGGGTCGATGGCGTCGGTGACCCGCTCCCGCAGCAGCTCGATCACCCCGGCCCGGCCGTCCACATGGTGGTACACCGAGGCGGTCTGCACCCCGAGCCGGCGGGCCACCTCCGGAACGCTGAAGTCGCCCTTCTCGTCGACGAGTTGGAGCGCCGTCGCGCCGATCCGCTCCCGGTCCAGCAGGGCCTTTCGCGGCCGCCCCATGTCCTTGCTCCCGCCCGACCCCGCCGAGGGGTCTTCCCGAATCGTACGGCGGGGGGTACCTTCCCAAAAACCGAAAGCCTTTAGGTTTTTTTCTCGCGGTCGAGCTGCCGTCACCATCCCCGTACGTGCCGGGCCGCCTCCTTCCCTCCCTCGGCAGAAGGGCATCGAGACATGGCCGCACAGCCCGCACCCCGCGACGGGGCGCCACCGCACGGCCCGCCACCGGCCGCCGCACTGCGCCGCGGCACCCTCGGCGTCGCCGACATCGCCTTCTTCGTGATCTCGGCCGCCGCCCCGCTCACGGTGATGGCCGGCACCTCACCGCTCGCGATCGGCGCCGGCGGCCCCGGCGCCCCCGTCGGCTACCTCCTCGCCGGCGCCACCCTCGCCCTCTTCGCCGTCGGCTTCACGACCATGGCCCGGCACGTCCGCAACGGCGGCGGCTTCTACGCGTTCATCACCCGGGGCCTCGGCCGCCCGGCCGGCTTCGGCGCCGCCACCGTGGCCCTGCTCGCCTACAACGGCATGCAGATCGGCGTCTACGGACTGCTCGCCACCGCCACCCAGGACGCGTTGCGGGCCTTCTGGGGCATCCACCTGCCCTGGCCGCCGATCGCCGGCGCCGGCGTCCTGGTCGTCTGGTACCTCGGCCACCGCTCCATCGACTTCGGCGCCAAGGTCCTGGGTGTCCTGCTGGTCGCCGAGACCGGCATCCTCGTCCTGCTCGCCGGCGGCGTACTGCTGCACGGCGGCGCGCACGGCCTGGCGCTGGACTCCTTCACCCCCGGCAACGTCCTGGTGCCCGGCACCGGCGCGGTCCTCGCCTTCGCCTTCGCCGCCTTCACCGGCTTCGAGTCCACCGCGATCTACCGCTACGAGGCCCGCGATCCGGCCCGCACCATCCCCCGCGCCACCTACCTCGCGGTCGCCTTCCTCGGCCTCTTCTACGCCTTCGTCATCTGGATCGTCATCCAGGCCGTCGGCAGCGACCGGATCGTCCGGGCCGCGCTGCACGACCCGGCTGGCCTCTTCTTCACCGCCACCACCGAGTACGTCGGCAGCTGGGCCGCCGGCCTGATGCACCTCTTCATCGTGACCAGCATCCTCGCCTCCCAGCTGGCCTTCCACAACGCGATCAACCGCTACGTGCTGGCCATGGCCCGAGAAGGCGTGCTGCCCGCCGCGGTCGGCCGCGTCCACCCGCGCCACCGCTCCCCGTACCTGGCCGGCGCGGCGCAGAGCCTCCTCGCGATCCTCGTCGTCGTCGGCTTCGCGCTGGCCGGCGCCGACCCCTACCAGCAGCTGCTGCTGTGGATGAACACCCCCGGGATGCTGGGCCTGCTGGTGCTCCAGGCGATCACCGCCGTCGCCGTCCCCTGTTACTTCCGCCGCTTCGCCCACCAGGAAGGGGCGCTGCGCACCGTCCTCACCCCGATCGCCGCCGCCGTCCTGATGGCCGGCGCACTCTGGCTGGTCATCGCCAAGATCGACCTGATGACCGGTGCGCCGCCGGCCACCAACACCGCCCTGGTCCTCACCGTCCCCGCCGCCTTCGCCCTCGGTCTCCTCGGCGCCCGCCGGATCCGCCGCAGCCGCCCCGAGGTCTACGCGGGCTTCGCGGCGGAACCGGACGAGGACGAGGAGACCGCACCGGACCCCGGCGAGGAGGCCACCGCCCGGACCCCGTGACCGCCGCAACCGGCCGCCACCGGCCGGCCCCGCACCACCGCCCCCCCGACCGCGCCCTCCCGACAGCGACCCCTGCCCCCCCAGGAGCCCCCATGCCCGCGTCCGCCGCGTCCTCGCCCCTCACCACTGCCGACACCGTCCTGACCGGTGCCCGGGTCCGCACCCTGGACCCGGACCGCCCCTGGGCCGGGGCCGTCGCGATCAAGGACGGGCGGATCGCCGCGGTCGGGGACGAGCGGGACGTACGGGACTGGCGCGGCGCCGCGACCGAGGTCGTCGACCTGGCCGGGGCGACCCTCACCCCCGGCCTGGTCGACGGCCACAGCCACCCCGTCTGGGGCGTCGAGATGGCCACCGGCCTCGACCTCTCCCAGGTCCGCGACCTCGACGCACTGCGCACCTCGCTCGCCCGCGCCGCCCGCGCGCTCGGCCCCGGCGAGTGGCTCACCGGCTGGGGCCTGGACCACAACGTCTTCGGCGGCCGCCCCGTCCACCGCGATCTGATCGAGGACGCCCTCGGCGGCGCCCCGGCCTTCCTCCGGCTCTACGACGGGCACTCGGCGCTGGCCAGCGGCCGGGCCCTGGCGGCCGCCGGGATCGACGGGCCGCGCCGGTTCGCCCAGCGCGCCAGCGTCGTCTGCGACGCCGACGGGCGCCCCACCGGGCACCTCGTCGAGCACGCCGCGATGGAGCTGCTGACGCCCGTCGTCCCGCGTGCCTCGGCCGCCGACCGCCGCGCCCGGCTGCTCGCCCTGCTCGACGAGATGGCCGCCGGCGGCCTCACCGGCGCCCACGTCATGGACCTGGAGAACGACGGCGTCCCCGAGCTGCTGTCCGGTATCGAGGCGGACGGCGGTGTCCTCCCCCTCCGGCTGCGGCTGGCGCCCTGGTGCATGCCCGGCGTCGACAAGGAAGGCCTCGACCACCTCGTCGAGCTGCAGCGGCTGGGCGGCCGCCACTGGCGCGTCGGCGGCGTGAAGTTCTTCATGGACGGCACCGTCGAGGGCGGTACGGCCTGGCTGGAGCACGCCGACTGTCACGGCCAGGGCACCGACGCCTTCTGGCCGGACCCCGCCGCGTACACCCACGCCGTGCACCACCTCGCGCGGGCCGGTGTCCGCACCGCCACCCACGCCATCGGCGACGCCGCCGTACGGCACGTCCTGGACACCGTCGAGCTGCTCGGCGACGACCGCAGGCGGGCCCGCCACCGGCACCGCATCGAGCACATCGAGACCGTCCCGGCCGAGCAGCTGCCGCGCTTCGCCCGCCTCGGCGTCGCCGCCTCCATGCAGCCCACCCACACCGCGTACACCCGCGCCGACCACACCGACGCCTGGTCCCGGCGGGTCGGCGAGGAGCGCGCCGGACGGGCCTGGCGCTGCCGCGATCTGCGGGACGCGGGCGCGGTGCTGGTACTCGGCTCCGACTGGCCGATCGCCCACCACGACCCCCGCCAGGTCCTGGCCACCGCCCGGCTCCGCCGCCCCGCGGGCCGCCCGGACGTCGCGCCGGTCACCCCCGGCCAGGCGCTGACCGGCCTGATGGCGCTGGAAGGGTGCACCTCACACGCGGCACTGGCGGTGGGCGAGGAGCACCAGGCCGGCCGCATCGCCCCCGGCTACCGCGCCGACCTCACCGCCCTGGCCGTGGACCCGGTCACCGCCCCGGCGGACGAGCTGGGCACGGCAGAGGTACGTCTGACGATGACGGGCGGGCACCTCACCCACCGCACCGTGGGCTGAGCCCCGCGGGGCCCCGGCACCGCCCTCAGACCACCGCCGGCGCGAGCCGCGCCAGCCGGTGCGGCAGCGTCCGGTACCAGACGCCCGCCAGCGCGAACCCGAAGCTCAGGCAGAGCACCCCGCCGACCGCGTCCAGCCAGAAGTGGTTCGCCGTGGAGACGATGACCAGCAGCGTCGTCGTCGGGTAGAGCAGCCCGAGCGCCTTGGCCCACACCGGCTTGGCCAGCAGCGCGATGATGATGCCGCACCACAGCGACCAGCCGATGTGCATCGACGGCATCGCCGCGTACTGGTTGGACATCGAGGCGAGGTTGCCGGACGCCATCGAGCCCCAGGTGCCGTGGTCGATCAGGGTGTCGACGAAGCCGCCGTCCGGCATCAGCCGGGGCGGCGCCAGCGGGTAGAAGTAGTAGCCGATCAGGGCGACGCCGGTGGTGGCGAACAGCGCCAGCCGGGCCGCGGCATAGCGGCCGGGATGCCAGCGGTAGAGCCACACCAGCACGCCGATCGTCACGATGAAGTGCAGCGTCGCGTAGTAGTAGTTCATCGACACGATCAGCCAGGTCACCGAGTCCACCGCATGATTGACGGTGTGCTCGACGGCGATGCCCAGCGAGTGCTCCGCCTGCCAGATCCAGTCGGCGTTCTTCAGCGCCTTCGCCTTCTGCTCCGGCACCGCGTTGCGGATCATCGAGTAGATCCAGTAACTGACCGCGATCAGCAGGACCTCGAACCAGAGCCGGGGTGTGCGGGGGGAGCGCAGACGGGCCAGTCGGCCCGCTTCCGCTGGTCGGTCCGTACGGTCCCCGGTGAGTGGCGGGGTGGTCGACGGGCCGTCCAGAATCCTCGTATTCGCTTCACCCATAGGCAGACAGTTTGCCAGAAAGGGGCGTGTCGCCGATCATCCTTCGGGCGGGTATTCGATCGTTTGTATCGGTCTTGAGGGGGAGCCGGAACCCCGGTACTTCTGGGGGACACGCCCCGTCAGGTGGCGCGCAGCGGCCTGGGGATCCGGGCGGTCTTCGGCGCCGAGGCGGTCGAGCCGCGGACCACCAGCTCGGGGTGGAAGACGAACTCGCTGTGCGGCGCCGGGGTGCCGCCGACCTCCTCCAGGAGCGCGCGGACCGCGGCCTGCCCCATGGCCGTGACCGGCTGCCGGATCGTGGTCAGCGGCGGGTCGGTGAAGGCGATGAGCGGGGAGTCGTCGAAGCCGACCACGGAGATCTCCCGCGGGACGTCCAGCCCGCACTGCCGGGCCGCGCGGATCGCGCCGAGCGCCATCATGTCGCTGGCGCAGACGATGGCGGTGGCGCCCCGCTCGATCAGCGCGCTCGCCGCGGCCTGCCCGCCCTCCAGGGTGTAGAGGGAGTGCTGGATGTACGGCTCCGCCTCGGCCGGGCCGATCTGCAGCCGCTCCTGCATGGCGCGCACGAAGCCCTCGATCTTGCGCTGGACGGGCACGAACCGCTTGGGGCCGAGCGCCAGCCCGATCCGCCGGTGGCCCAGCGCGCCGAGGTGGGTGACGGCCAGATCGACCGCGGCCCGGTCGTCGGGGGAGACGAACGGCGCCTGCACCTTGTCGGAGAAGCCGTTGATGAGCACGAAGGGCACGCCCTGGCCGCGCAGCTGCTCGTAGCGCTGCATGTCGGCGGAGGTGTCGGCGTGCAGTCCGGAGACGAAGATGATGCCGGCCACCCCGCGGTCGACCAGCATCTCGGTCAGCTCGTCCTCCGTGGAGCCGCCCGGGGTCTGGGTGGCGAGGACCGGCGTGTACCCCTGGCGGGTCAGCGCCTGCCCGATGACCTGGGCGAAGGCCGGGAAGATCGGGTTCTCCAGCTCCGGGGTGATCAGTCCGACCAGGCCCGCACTGCGCTGCCGCAGCCGTACCGGGCGTTCGTAGCCCAGCACGTCGAGGGCGGCCAGCACGGACTGGCGGGTGGTGGCGGAGACACCGGGCTTCCCGTTGAGAACCCGGCTGACGGTGGCCTCGCTGACACCCGCCTGCGCTGCGATGTCGGCCAGCCGGGCGGTCATGGAGGGGACCTTACCGTCCGGCTGTCAGATTGCCCACCAGGTGCAGCTGTCGCCGGGGAGCACGGCCGACGCGCCGTTGACGGTCACCGGTGCGCTGGAGAGCAGCGGCGTTCCGGAGGGCGGCAGTTCGACGTCGTGACCCAGCGTGTTGACCGTGCAGAGCAGACCGGGGCGGGTGAAGGCGAGGACGCCCGCGGGGGCCGGCTGCCAGCTCAGCTCCCCGTCGCCCAGGCCCGGCAGCCGGCGCCGCAGGCCGAGGGCGGTGCGGTAGAGCTCCAAGGTGGAGGCGGGGTCGCCCGTCTGTGCCTGGACGGTGAGCGGGGCCCAGTCGGCGGGCTGGGGCAGCCAGCTGCCGCCGTCGCCGAAGCCGTACGGGGGCGCCTGGCCGGACCAGGGCATGGGCACCCGGCACCCGTCCCGGAAGCCGTCCTGGCCGCTGGTCTGGGCAGCCTGGCCGCGGAAGAACGCCGGGTCCTGGCGTGCCTCGTCGGGCAGGTCGACGACCTCGGGCAGGCCCAGCTCCTCGCCCTGGTAGAGGTACGCGGAGCCGGGCAGCGCCAGCATCAGCAGGGTGGCGGCGCGGGCGCGGTCCACGCTGCCGCCGAGGCGGGTGGTGTGCCGGACGACGTCGTGGTTGGACAGCACCCAGGTCGTCGGGGCGCCGACCGAGGCGGTGGCGGCGAGCGAGGCGTCGATGACCGAGCGCAGCGCGTCGGCCTGCCAGGGTGCGTTGAGGAACTGGAAGTTGAAGGCCTGGTGGAGTTCGTCCGGGCGGACGTAGAGGGCCAGTCGCTCGGCGGTGGGGGCCCAGGCCTCGGCGACGCCGATCACCTGCTTGCCGTGGGCGTCGCCGTATCCGTCCAGCAGCCGGCGCCAGGAGCGGTGGATGGCGTGCACCCCGTCCTGGTCGAAGAACGGCAGCACCTGGGTGCCGATCAGTTTGGCCTGCTGGCCGTGGCCGATGTCGGGCAGGCCGGGCGCCTTGACCATGCCGTGGGCGACGTCGACGCGGAAGCCGTCCACGCCGAGGTCGAGCCAGAAGCGCATGACGGCCTCGAACTCGGCGTGCACGTCCGGGTTGTCCCAGTCCAGGTCGGGTTGCTCCGGAGCGAAGAGGTGCAGGTACCAGTCGCCGCGTTCGGTGCGGGTCCAGGCCGGGCCGCCGAAGACCGACTCCCAGTCGTTGGGCGGCAGCTCGCCGTTCTCCCCCTTGCCGGGGCGGAAGAGGTAGCGCTGTCGGGCGAGTTCGGGGTCCTGGAACCACGGGTGCCGGTCGGAGGTGTGGTTGGGCACGATGTCGACGATCACCCGCAGGTCGAGGTCGTGGGCGGTGCGCAGCAGGTCGTCGGCGTCCTGGAGGGAGCCGAAGAGCGGGTCGACGGCGCGGTAGTCGGCGACGTCGTAGCCGCCGTCGGCCTGCGGTGAGGCGTAGAACGGCGTCAGCCAGACGGCGTCCACGCCCAGGTCCTTGAGGTACGGCAGCCGTTCGCGGACCCCGCGCAGATCGCCGACGCCGTCGCCGTCGCTGTCGGCGAAGGAGCGGACGTACACCTGGTAGATGACGGCGTCGCGCCACCAGCTGGGACCTCGGCCCGGTCCGGCGGCCTGGGGGGCGGGGCTGGGGGAAGTGAGCTCCTGGGTCATCTGCCGTCCCTGTCGAGGTCAAGAGGCGTGTGGTGCCGTTACGGAGTCAACGCTCGGGCGGGCGCGGGGTGACGTGCCACGACCTCCTCAAGGGTCCCGTTCCGGGCATCCCGCTGCAATCCCTTCCAGCAATCTTGCAGCAATTTGCCGCAAGGTCTTTCGATTTGTTTGCAGCGCTGTTACGTTCCTGACCGCCATCTGAGGCATTTCCCTAAGGAGTTCACATGCGGCGTGGCATAAGGGGCATCACGGCCAGCGCGCTGGTAGCGGGCCTGGCGCTGGCGGCAACGGCATGCGGTGGCGGAGGTGACGGCGAAAACAGCAGCAGCGGGGGCGAACTGTCGGGAACCGTTACCTTCTGGGACACCTCCAACGACGCCGAGAAGGCGACCTACCGCAAGCTTGCCGAGGGCTTCCAGAAGGAGCACCCGAAGGTCCACGTCAAGTATGTGAACGTCCCGTTCGGCGATGCCAACGCCAAGTTCAAGAACGCGGCCGGCGGCAACTCCGGCGCCCCCGACGTGATGCGCACCGAGGTCGCCTGGACCGCCGACTTCGCCAACCTCGGCTACCTCGCCCCGCTCGACGGCACCCCCGCCCTCGACAAGACCGACGACTACCTCCCCCAGGCCCTCGGCTCCACCAAGTTCAAGGGCAAGACCTACGCCGCACCCCAGGTCATCGACACCCTCGGCCTCTTCTACAACAAGAAGCTGCTCAAGGACGCCGGTGTCGAGGTGCCCAAGACCTTCGACGAGCTGGCCGGCGCCGCCAAGAAGATCAAGTCCAAGACCGGCGCCACCGCCCTCTACCTGCGCGGCGACGACCCCTACTGGTTCCTGCCCTACCTCTACGGCGAGGGCGGCGACCTGGTCGACGCCCGCGACAAGGCCGTCAAGGTCGACGACGGCGCCGGCGTGAAGGCCTTCAAGACCCTCAAGAGCCTGGTGGACTCCAAGGCCGCGGTCACCGATGCCACCGACGGCCAGGAGAACCAGCTCAAGGCCCTCAAGGACGGCACCGTCGCGATGGCCGTCGACGGCCCCTGGGACATCGAGGGCGCCCGCGCCGGCAAGGCCTTCAAGGACAAGGACAACCTCGGCGTCGCCCCCGTCCCCGGCGGCAGCAGCGCCCAGGGCTCCCCGCAGGGCGGCTGGAACCTCTCGGTCTACGCCGGCAGCAAGAACCTCCAGGCCTCCTACGCCTTCGTGAAGTACATGAGCTCGGCCAAGGTCCAGCAGCAGACCACCGAGCAGCTCAGCCTGCTGCCGACCCGCAAGTCCGTATACGACGTACCGGCCGTCAAGAACAACGAAATGGTCAAGTTCTTCAAGCCGGCCGTCGACGGCGCCGTCCAGCGCCCCTGGATCGCCGAGGGCAACTCCCTCTTCGAGCCGATCAAGGTCCAGATGAACAAGGTGCTCACCGGCGCCGCCACGCCCGAGCAGGCCGCCAAGGCGACCGGCGACGCCTACCGGAAGCTGCTCAAGGACTACAAGTGACCCTTGCTGTACGGGTGCGCCGGACGCTCGGCACTCACTGGTACGCATGGACGATGGTCGCCCCGGTGCTACTCGTCATCGGGGTGATCATCGGCTATCCGCTGGTGCGCGGCGTCTTCCTGTCGCTCACCGACGCCAATGAGGCCAACGTCGAGCGGAACATCGGCGTCAACCACATCCCCGCGACCTACAAGTTCACCGGCCTGGACAACTACCGGGCGGTGCTCTCCGACGGCGTCTTCTGGGACCGCCTCGGCTGGACCGCCCTGTGGACCGTCGCCTGCGTGGGCGTCACCTTCCTGATCGGCCTCACGCTCGCGAACATGCTCAACCGCACGCTGCGCGGCCGCACCCTCTACCGCCTCGCGCTGATCCTGCCCTGGGCCGTCCCCGCGTTCATCTCCGTCTTCACCTGGCGGATGCTCTACAACGAGAAGAACGGCATCCTCAACAAGCTGCTGGCCGGCGGCGGCATCGACGCCGTCCCCTGGCTCAACGACCCCACCTGGGCCAAGCTCTCGGTCATCGCCGTCAACGTCTGGCTGGGCGTCCCCTTCATGCTCGTCGCCCTGCTCGGCGGCCTGCAGTCCATCCCGGCCGAGCTGTACGAGGCCGCGGAGATGGACGGCGCGAACGCCTGGCAGCGCTTTCGCCACATCACCCTTCCCGGGCTGCGCGCCGTCAGCAGCACGGTGATCCTGCTCTCCGCCATCTGGACCTTCAACATGTTCCCGGTGATCTTCCTGCTGACCCGGGGCGGCCCCGGCGACGCCACCGAAATCCTGGTGACCTACGCCTACCGGCTCTCCTTCGTCGACAGCCCCCGCAACTTCTCCGAGTCCGCGACCTGGGGCGTACTGATCCTGCTGCTGCTCTCGGCCGTCGCGGTCGTCTACCGCAGAGCGCTGCGCAAGCAGGGAGAGGTGTGGTGAGCATGCGTCACAAGAGAACCCCACTGGCCTCGGTCGGCCTGCACGCGGGCCTGATCGTCGCCGCCGTCGTGGCCGTCTTCCCGCCCCTCTGGCTGCTGATCACCTCCTTCAAACCCCGCAACGACGCCTTCTCCACCGGGCTCATATCCCACCCCACCCTCGCCAACTACACCCACGTACTGGCCGACACACAGTTCCTGACCTGGTTCGGCAACTCGGTGGTGATCGTCGGGCTGACCACCGTCCTCGGCGTGTTCATCGCCGCCACCACCGGCTACGCCGTCAGCCGCTTCCGCTTCCCCGGGATGCGCCCGCTGATGTGGCTGCTGCTGATCACCCAGATGTTCCCGGTCGCGGTCCTGATCGTGCCGCTGTACAACCTGCTGGCGAGCCTCGGCCTGCTCAACCAGCCGGCCGGCCTGGTCGTCACCTACCTGACCATCGCCGTGCCGTTCTGCGCCTGGATGATGAAGGGCTTCTTCGACACCATCCCGGTGGAGATCGACGAATCGGGCCGGGTCGACGGCCTCAACCCGTTCGGCACCTTCTGGCGGCTCGTCCTGCCGCTGGCCCGCCCCGGCCTCGCCGTCACCGGCTTCTACACCTTCGTCACCGCCTGGGCCGAGGTCGCCTACGCCTCCGCCTTCATGACCGGCGAGGAGAACCTCACGCTCGCCGGCGGGCTGCAGACCTTCGTCAACCAGTACACCAACGACTGGGGTTCGATGACCGCCGCCGCCGTGATCATCGCGGTACCGGCCGCGCTCGTCTTCGCCTTCGCCCAGCGCCACCTCGTCGCCGGACTGACCGCCGGCACCACAAAGGGATGACATGACCCCACAGCACGACGTCACTCCTGACCCCGCCACCACCGGCTGGTGGCGCGACGCGGTGATCTACCAGGTCTATCCGCGCAGCTTCGCCGACGGCAACGGCGACGGCATGGGCGACCTGGCGGGCATCCGCAGTCGGCTGCCCTACCTCAAGGACCTGGGCGTCGACGCCGTCTGGCTGAGCCCGTTCTACGCCTCGCCGCAGGCCGACGCCGGCTACGACGTCGCCGACTACCGCACCATCGACCCGATGTTCGGCACCCTCGCGGACGCCCAGGCGGTGATCGACGACGCCCACCGCCTCGGCCTGCGCATCATCGTCGACCTCGTCCCCAACCACTGCTCCGACCAGCACGAGTGGTTCCGCCGCGGACTGGCCGAGGGCCCCGGCTCCACGGCCCGCGAGCGCTTCCACTTCCGCAAGGGCCGCGGCGAGAACGGCGAGGAGCCGCCCAACGACTGGGAGTCCCTCTTCGGCGGCCCGGCCTGGACCCGGGTCCCCGACGGCGAGTGGTACCTCCACCTCTTCGCCCCCGAACAGCCCGACTTCAACTGGGACCACCCCGCCGTCCAGGACGAGTTCCGCTCCATCCTGCGCTTCTGGCTGGACCTGGGCGTCGACGGCTTCCGGGTGGACGTCGCCCACGGCCTGGTCAAGGCCCCCGGCCTGCCCGACATGGGCCGCGCCGACCAGCTCACCCTGCTCGGCACCCAGTCCCTGCCCTTCTTCGACCAGGACGGCGTGCACGCCATCTACCGCTCCTGGCGCACCGTCCTCGACGAGTACGCGGGCGAGCGGATAGCCGTCGCCGAGGCCTGGACCCCCACCGCCGAGCGCACCGCGCTCTACCTCCGTCCCGACGAGCTCCACCAGGCCTTCAACTTCCACTACCTCAACACCACATGGGACGCGAAGGAGCTGCGGGAGGCCATCGACGCCTCCCTGGACGCCATGCGCCCCGTCGGCGCTCCCACGACCTGGGTGCTGTCCAACCACGACGTGGTACGCCACCGCACCCGCCTCGGCGGCGGCCTGGACCGCGCCCGCGCGGCCACCCTGCTGATGCTGGCGCTGCCCGGCTCCGCGTACGTCTACCAGGGCGAGGAGCTGGGTCTGCCCGAGGTCGTCGACCTGCCCGACGAGGTCCGCCAGGACCCGTCCTTCTTCCGCGCCACCGGCCAGGACGGCCTCCGCGACGGCTGCCGGGTGCCGCTGCCCTGGTCCGGCCAGGCGGCGCCGTACGGCTTCGGCGACGGCGGCAGCTGGCTGCCCCAGCCCGCCGACTGGGCACCGCTCACCGTCCAGGCGCAGACCGGCGACCCCGCCTCCACCCTGGAGCTCTACCGCACCGCGCTGTCCCTCAGGCACAGCCACCCCGGCCTCGGAGCGGGCGACGCGGTCGAATGGCTGGACGCGCCCGACGGTGTCCTGGCCTTCCGGCGCCCCGGCGGACTGGTCTGCACGGCCAACACGACCGGGTCCCCGGCCCGGCTGCCCGCCCCCGGCCGCCCGCTCCTCTCCTCCGGTCAACTGCCCGTGGTGGACGGCGACTTCATCCTTCCCGCCGACACCACCGTCTGGTGGGAGGAGTGACCCAGCCCCCCGAGCACGCCACCCCCCGGCTCGCCGACATCGCCGCCCAGGCGGAGGTCAGCGAGGCGACCGTCAGCCGCGTGCTGAACGGCAAGGCGGGGGTGGCGGCGGGCACCCGGCGCCGGGTGCTCGCCGCGCTCGACGTCCTCGGCTACGAGCGCCCCTTACGGCTGCACCGCCGCAGCGCGGGCCTGGTCGGCCTGGTCATCCCGGAGCTGACCAACCCGATCTTCCCGGCCTTCGCCCAGATCATCGAGCAGTCCCTGGCCGGCCACGGCTATACGCCGGTGCTGTGCACCCAGATGCCCGGCGGCGCCACCGAGGACGAACTCGTCGAGCAACTGGAGGAACGCGGCGTCACCGGCATCGTCTTCCTCTCCGGTCTGCACGCCGACACCCGTGCCGACCCCGCCCGCTACGCCCGCCTCGCCTCCCGGGGCGTCCCGTTCGTCCTCATCAACGGCTACAACCCGCACATCGCCGCGCCGTTCGTCTCACCCGACGACGGCGCGGCGGCCCGGATGGCGGTACGCCACCTGGCCGAGCTGGGCCACGAGCGGATCGGGCTGGCCGTCGGCCCGGTCCGCTACGTCCCCTCCCACCGCAAGGCCGAGGGGTTCGTGGCGGCGCTGGGCGAGTCGTTCGGCCTGTCGAGGGGGCAGGCCGAACGGTTCGTCCAGCACACCCTGTTCAGCGTCGAGGGCGGTGACGCGGCGGCCGCGGCCCTCCTCGACGAGGGCTGCACCGGCATCGTCTGCGGCAGTGACCTGATGGCGCTGGGCGCCGTACGCGCGGCCCGCCGCCGGGGCCTGGACGTGCCCGCCCAGCTCTCCGTCGTCGGCTTCGACGACTCCCAGCTGATCGCCTTCACCGACCCGCCGCTGACCACCGTGCGCCAGCCGGTGCAGGCGATGGCGACCGCCGCCGTGGGCGCCCTGATCGAGGAGATCCACGACCGCGCACAGGGCCGGGAGAGCCCGGCCCGGCGCACCGAGTTCATCTTCCAGCCGGAGCTGGTCGTACGGGGATCGACGGGGCCGGCCCCGGGGTGACGGCTAGCCCTCCTGGGCGGCGTACGACACGAACGCCGCCCAGGCCTGGGCTGGGACGCTGAGCTGGGGTCCGCTCTTGTCCTTGGAGTCGCGGATGTGGATGGTGGTGGGGCAGGGGGCGATTTCTATGCAGTCGTCGCCTGAGTCGCCGCTGTAGCTGGACTTGCGCCAAGCGAGAGCGATCTCTATGCAGTCGTCGCCGTCGCCACCGCTGTAGGTGCTTTTGAACCAGGCCAGTTCGGGGGTGCTGCTCATAGCGCTCCTCGGATCTGCTTCAGCAGGCCCCGCGAGTCATTGGGGGTAAGAGCCTGCGAAAGCAGTCTTGCATACCGCATTTGGAGGACGCTCAGCTCTTTCGGGTCGGAAACGAACAGGCCACCGCGCTGCCCTTCGCAGTAGCCGAACCACTCGTTGTCAGGGGTTTCCAGCAGCCGCATGGGCCCGTCCAGACCGGCATGT
Source organism: Streptomyces sp. NPDC059008 (assembly GCF_042749045.1). Classification (NCBI taxonomy): domain Bacteria; kingdom Bacillati; phylum Actinomycetota; class Actinomycetes; order Kitasatosporales; family Streptomycetaceae; genus Streptomyces; species Streptomyces sp. NPDC059008. The sequence continues at coordinate 80,308 of NZ_JBHYJC010000032.1, forward strand.
TTCTCCTGCACAAGCGGCATAACCAGAATGTCTACGTTCCGGAGTTCGCAGATTTCGAGGACGTGGTCGATGACCTGCCTGGTGACATCCGCCCCACCCGTACGGCGCAGGAAGAGTTGCTCTTCCAGGATGAACCGGAACGCGGTGTTGGGCCGTTCGCGCAGCAGCCGTTGGCGCTCGGAACGTGCCGCCCACTGGACCTCGATCTGGTCGTCGTCCAGATGCGGAACCTGCTCCGTGAACAAAGTCCGCGCATACGCCTCCGTCTGTAACAGCCCAGGTACGAGTCGGCACTCGTACGTGTAGAGGCTGATCGCCTGCTTCTCCAGCTCCGCCCACTCGCGGAACCACCGGGCCAGCCCCGGCTGCTTCGACAGCCGCTTGGCGGCCTTCCGCAGGACTCCGTTCGCGCCGAGGGCCTCCTCGGACCGGTCGATGAACTTCCTCGACGGAAGGCGCCTGCCCTGCTCGACCGAGCCGATGTAGTGCACCGAGTACCGGATCACCGCCGCCAGGGCCTCCTGCGTGTACCCCGCGTTCTCGCGGAAGCCTTGATAGACCGCGCCGAAGGTCCGCAGACTGCCGGAGGGCTCGGGCCTGCCGCCGTCGTAGTGGTCGGTGCTGCTGTCTTCCATGTCGGGACTCCCGAGGTGACTGGTACTGACCCCGCAAGTCACCCATGGTGACGACTCGTTACTCGATCCGTCCACGTACTCGGCTCGTACAGTTTCCGAAGTACGAGTGGAGTTTCTGGTGTACGAGCGTGCTGACCAGCACCGTTGGCCGCATGCCAGCCCAAGCCACCGTCACCGCAGGTACGTTCGCGCAGCGCTTCAGCGCCACCCCGCGTGGGGCGCGCCTCGCCCGTCATCTGGCCGTTCAGCAGCTCGACGTATGGGGCTTCCCGTACGGCGGGGAGGTCTCGGACACCGTGGCCGTCATCGTCGGGGAGCTCGCCGCGAACGCGGCGACCCACGGACGGGTGCCCGGACGGGACTTCGAGCTGCGGCTCATGAGGCTGCCGGGCCCGTCCCGTCCGGGCACCCTGCGGATCGAGGTCGCCGACACCCGTACGGAGCGGCGGCCGCCGGCTCCCGGCTCGCTCGTGCCGCCCGCGCCCGACTCCGAGACCGGCCGTGGTCTGGTGCTCGTCGCCGCGCTGGCCACCTGCTGGACCGTGCTCGACCGGCTCTCGGTCGGCAAGATCGTCCGGGTGGACCTGGATCTCCCGGACCGGTGAGGAGAGGTGCCGGACGGTGCGGCTCAGGCGGCCGGGCGGCGGGCGTGGAAGATGCCCCAGCGCAGCAGGTTCCGACGGGTGATGTCCGTCCAGAGGGGGAGGTTGGCCAGCAGCTCGTCGACGTAGGCCGGGCTGATGACCTCGCGCAGTTCGGCCGCGCGCCGGTGGACCTCCTCGTCGAGGCGCGCGTAGTGGGTGGCGATGTCGGCGGTGCGGTCCTCGTAGGTGGCCTTCAGGCCGAGGCCCGACAGCAGCTCCAGATACCGGGACGGCGTCCCCAGGGTCGGCATGGAGAGGCGGGAGGTCGCGGGGCGTACGGCCTCCGGCGGGGTCTTCTCGTCCGTCATGATGTCCGAGAAGACCAGGGCGCCGCCCGGCTTCAGTACGCGGACGGCCTCGGTCAGCGCGCCTTGCTTGTCGGGCACGTGGCTGAGGACCTCCAGGGACCAGACGACGTCGAAGCGCTCCGCCTCGTAAGGCAGGTCGCCCAGGGAGCCGGTGACGACCTCGATCAGGCCGTCCAGGCCGCGCCGGGCGTTGGTCGCGCGGTGGCGCCGGTTGTGCTCCTCGCTGAGGTCGAGGGCGACGACGCGGCAGCCGAAGCGTTCGGCCAGCGCACGGGCGGAACCGCCGTATCCGGAGCCGAGGTCGAGGACGGTGGCGTGCGGTCCGAGCAGGTCGGCGGCCTTGTCCGCGGCGTGCTGGACGGTACGGCGCGAGGCGTCCGCGATCGCCTCGTGCGCGTCGGCGTAGATGCCGATGTGGATGTCCTCGCCGCCCCAGACGGTGTCGTAGAAGGCGTCGACGTCGGCGGTGTCGTAGTAGGTGCGGGTCGCGTCGTCGTGGTCCGGTGTGCTGCTGGTGTGGTTCCCGGGGTTGTTGATCATGGTGGGGGGATTCCCCGGACGGGCCGGGGTGATTCGTCCGTCTTGCGGGCGTAGGTGACTATGCGCCACCTGGACGCAGGGGCGAGAGGGTGAGCCTTGGTGCCGGTCCGACCGGCCGGGCGCGTAGGGCCCGTTGAGCTGTGGACCTCCGGCCGGCCGGACCGTTACTGCAGGAACGTAACACCCTTGCAATGTCTTGCGTAAGGTCTTGCAACAAGGAATCAGGGCGGATAGAACCATGGGCCATGTCCTCCCTCACCCGTCGGGCCGGCCGGCACCTGGCCGCCGCCCTGGCTCTGACCGTCGGCGCGGCGGCCCTGCTCGTCTCGTCCCCGCAGCCACCGGCCCAGGCGGCCCCGTCCGGCACGGACCAGGCTCTGGCGCAGTGGATCGACCGCGACACCGTGGTCTGGAAGGGCGCCGAACGCGCCGACGCGCAGCTGGAGTTCGGGGCGGGGGAGGGCGACCCGGCCGAGCATCGCATCCGGCTGACGCCCGGGACGCTCAGTCCGGCCGAGCGCGCCGCCCATCCCCATCTGACGGGGTATCCGGCCTTCACCGTCGACCCCCGCGACCAAGGCCGGGCCCGTACCGCGCTGCGCGGACGGCTCGTCGCCACCCAGCGCACGGCGGACGGGCGGCGCGCCACGACCGGGGTGCAGATACCCGGCGTCCTGGACGACCTCTACGGTGCCCGCGCCCAACACACCGCTCTGGGACCGGTCTTCCACCACGGACGCCCCACCCTCGCCGTCTGGGCGCCCACCGCCCGCACCGTCTCCCTCGAACTCGACGGCCGCACGGTCCCGATGCGGCGCGACGACAACAGCGGCGTCTGGCGGGCCCAGGGGCAGCGCGACTGGGTCGGCAAGCCCTACCGCTACCTCGTCACCGTCTGGGCGCCCAGCGTCGGCAAGACCGTCACCAACAAGGTCACCGACCCCTACTCCACCGCTCTGACCGCCGATTCGGGCCGCAGCCTCGTCGTCGACCTGGCTGACCCCGAGCTCGCCCCGAAGGGGTGGGCGGGGCTGCGCAAGCCCACCGCGGTGCCGCTGCGCCGGGCCCGCATCCAGGAGTTGCACCTGCGCGACTTCTCCGTCGAGGACCGCACCTCCCGCCACCCCGGCCAGTACCTCGCCTTCACCGACGCGCGGTCGGACGGCATGCGCCATCTGAAGTCCCTTGCCGCGGCCGGCACCTCCTACGTCCACCTGCTGCCGGTCTTCGACGGCGCGACCGTCCCCGAGCGGCGTGCCGACCAGGCCCGTCCCGGCTGCGACCTCACCGCGTACGCCCCCGACTCCGACCGCCAGCAGGAGTGCCTCGCCCGGTCCGCCGCCCGCGACGCCTACAACTGGGGCTACGACCCCCTGCACTACACCGTCCCCGAAGGGTCGTACGCCTCGGACCCGGACGGGGCGGCCCGCACCGTCGAGTTCCGCCGCATGGTGCAGGGGCTGAACGGCGCCGGACTGCGCACCGTCATGGACGTCGTCTACAACCACACCGCCGCGAGCGGCCAGGACCCGCACTCCGTCCTGGACCGCATCGTCCCCGGTTATTACCAGCGGCTGCTCGACGACGGCGGCGTGGCCACCTCGACCTGCTGCTCCGGCACCGCACCGGAGCACACCATGATGGGCAAGCTCGTGGTCGACTCCGTCGTCACCTGGGCCCGGCAGTACAAGATCGACGGCTTCCGCTTCGACCTCATGGGGCACCACCCCAAGGCCAACATCCTCGCCGTACGCAAGGCGCTGGACGCGCTGACCCCGGCGAAGGACGGCGTCGACGGCAAGCGGATCATCCTCTACGGCGAGGGCTGGAACTTCGGCGAGGCGGCGAACGACGCCCGGTTCGTCCAGGCCACACAGCGGAACATGGCCGGCACCGGCATCGCCACCTTCAGCGACCGGGCCCGCGACGCGGTGCGCGGCGGCGGCCCCTTCGACGCCGACCCCCGCGTCCAGGGCTTCGCCTCGGGCCTGTACACCGACCCCAACTCCTCCCCGGACAACGGAGACCCGACCGCCCAGCGGGCCCGTCTCCTGCACTACCAGGACCTCATCAAGGTCGGCCTCACCGGCAACCTCGCCGACTACACCTTCACCGACACCGCCGGCCGCCGCGTCAAGGGCTCCCAGATCGACTACAACGGCGCCCCGGCCGGCTACGCGGCCGACCCGGGCGACGCCCTCGCCTACGCCGACGCGCACGACAACGAGACCCTCTACGACGCGCTGGCCTACAAACTGCCGCCGGCGACCGGCGCCGCCGACCGCGCCCGCCTGCAAGTCCTCGCGCTGGCCACCGCAACCCTTTCGCAGGGTCCGGCCCTCTCCCAGGCCGGTTCGGACCTCCTGCGCTCCAAGTCCCTGGACCGCAACTCCTTCAACAGCGGCGACTGGTTCAACGCCCTGCACTGGAACTGCGCCGACGGCAACGGCTTCGGCCGCGGACTGCCCCCGGCCGCCGACAACAAGGACAAGTGGCCCTACGCCAGGTCCCTGCTGGCCGATCCCGCGCTCCGCCCCGGCTGCGCCGAGATCACCGGCGCCTCCGCGGCCTACCGCGACCTGCTCCGCATCCACGCCACCGAACCGGCCTTCGGCCTGCCCACCACGGCGGCGGTCCAGAAGGCACTGTCCTTCCCGCTCTCCGGAAAGGACGAGACCCCCGGCGTCATCACCATGCGCCTCGCCGACCTGGTGATCGTCTTCAACGCCACCCCCCACCAGCAGCACCAGACCCTCCCCGCGCTCGCCGGCCGGCCCTACGCCCTGCACCCCGTCCAGGCCCACGGCGCGGACCGCACCACCGCCACCGCCTCCTACGCCCCCGCCTCGGGCACCTTCACCGTCCCCGCCCGCACCGTCGCGGTCTTCACGCAGGGCTAGGGTCCGCAGCCGAGCCCGGCGAAAACGGATCGCGGTACGACGGCCGAGGCGCCACGATGGGCGTCGACCATAGAGGGCGATCAGGGGGTGTCGGCGAGTGCCGGGCGACGCACGGGGTTTTGTGTACGACGAGCTGGGAGACGGATCCGTGGTGGTACGCCACCACGGACGGCGGGCAGCGGTGTTGCGGGGCGGCCGGGCCGAGCAGTTCCTGCGGGAAGTGACCTCCGGCGACGCCCAGTTGGTGATGGCCCGATGGACGGGCAACTACCGGCGGGGCAACGAACGCGCGGCGCGTCAGCACCCGAGGAACGCCCGGTAGCGGCGCCGGGTGGCCCGGCTCAGCCGGCCAACCGCTTCTCCAGGAGGGTGACGGCGTACGGACTCCCGCCGCCGTTGTCCTTCTTGGACGACTGCTCGCCGACCACCGTGTACCCCGCGGCCTCGTAGTACGTCCGCAGCCGCGGATTGGACGAGACGCAGTCCAGCCGCGCCCACTGCCGCCCCGCCTCCGCGATCCGTCGCTCGCCGTGCGCCAGCATCGCCCGCCCGGTCCCGGCCGGCGCCCGTCCGCGGTCCACCATCAGCCGGTGCACATAACCCGCCTCCGGCGGCCGCGGCCCCCACGCGGGCTCGTCGCTCCACCACAGCTCGAAGGCGCCCGCTATCCCCCCGCCGGCCTCCGCGAGCCAGACCTCGCCGTCCGCCATACGCTGCCGGAAGTGCGCCTCGTCCTTCCCACCGGGCTTCCACTGGTCGATCCCCGACTCCTGCATCCAGCGAGCGGCGGCGTCGTACAAGGAGACCAGGACGGCCAGATCGGCCCCGGCGCGTGCGAGTCGAAACGTGATCTCGTTCATGGGCCGGATTCTGCCGCACCATGCTGGTTGCTCGCCGTTTCGCCTGCGGCGGGCGGTTGTTTGTCGGGTGCGGTGACAGCCCTACGGACTCCGTCCTACGGTCTGTCCCCTCCCGTGGGTGGGTGGAAAGAGCGGTCGGT
>NZ_JBHYJC010000033.1:0-86293 GCF_042749045.1 Streptomyces sp. NPDC059008
GCGCGGATCCGGCCGGCGCCCTTTTCGTCCCCGTGCCTGAGCGATTCGTCCCCGCGCCTCAGCGGCTCCTCTCCGTGCCTGCGCGGCTCCGCCGCCCGGCCAGGGAGAGCACCCGCCGGGCCCCGGCGACCACCGCCGCGTCCACGAACCCTCCCTCCGGCAGCGCCTGCGCCCCGCCCTGCGCCGCGGCCGCCCGCACGATCCGCTCCGCCGCCTCGACCTCCTGCGACGACGGCAGATGCGCCGCCTCGATGACGGGGAGCTGGCGCGGATGGATCGCGGCCCGGCCCAGGAACCCCAGCGCCCGGCCCCGCGCGCTGGAGCGGGCGAGCCCCTCCAGATCGCGTACGTCCGGGTAGACCGACTGCGGCGGCGGGGGCAGCCCGGCCGCGCGGGCCGCCACCACGGTCCGGCTGCGCGGCCAGGCCAGCCCCGCATCGTCCCGTACGCCCAGCTCCGCGCTCAGATCGGCCTCGCCGACCGCGATGCCGCGCAGCGCCGGGTGCGCGGTGGCGATGGCGAAGGCGTGCTCGATGCCGAGCGCGGATTCGAGCAGGGCGTAGAGGGCCGGGGTGGCGGGCAGCGCGCCGGCGGCCACGGGGGTGAGCACGGTGGTGGCGCTCTGCGGGGCGGCCCTACCGGACGCGGCGGCGCCGTCCACCGGAGCGCAGCTGCGCCTGGCGGCCGGACGCCCGGCGAGGGCGGGCGACGCGGGCGGCCCCGCGGTCGTCGCCCACCCGGCCGCCCGGTGGATGTCGGCCGGCCCCTGCACCTTCGGCAGCCGAAGGCCGGCCAGGCCCGGCAGTGCGGCCAGGGTGCGGATCTCGGTCTCGGCGAGCGGGCCGTCCAGCGCGTTGACCCGGACGTGGACGGGGGACGGGCCCGGGACCGGGTCGGCGAGCAGTTCGGCGGTGGCGTGCAGCGCGTAGCCCTTGCGGTCCGGGGCGACCGCGTCCTCCAGGTCGACCACCACCACGTCCGCCCCGCAGCCGAGCGCCTTGGCGACCACCCCGGGGCGGTCGCCGGGCACGTACAGCCAGGTCAGCGGGGTGCCGAGAGAGGTCTCGCCGGGCGTCTGCGTCATAGCGCGCCCGCCGCCCGCAGTCCGGCGATCTCCTCCGGGGCCATGCCGAGCCCGGCCAGCACCCGGTCGGTGTCGGCGCCGTGCGGGCGGCCGGCCCACTGGATCGCGCCCGGGGTCTCGGAGAGCCGGAAGAGCACGTTCTGCATCCGCAGCGTGCCCAGCTCGTCGTCCGGGACCTCGGTGATCGTCCCCAGCGCCTGGTACTGCGGATCCGTCAGCACGTCGCGGATGTCGTAGATCGGAGCGACGGCCGCCTCGGCCTTCTCGAAGGCGGCCAGGACCTCGGCCCGGTCGTGCCGGGCGATCCAGTCGCCGACCGCCGCATCGAGCTCGTCGGCGTGCCGCGCGCGTCCCGCGCCGGTGCCGAACCAGGGCTCGTCGATCACCTCGGGCCGGCCGACCAGCCGCATCACCCGCTCGGCGACGGACTCCGCGGAGGTGGAGACGGCCACCCACGAGCCGTCGGCGGTGCGGTAGGTGTTGCGCGGCGCGACGTTGGCGGAACGGTTGCCGGTCCGCGGCTGGACGTGGCCCAGCTGGTCGTACCAGAGGGGCTGCGGGCCGAGGACGGTCAGCATCGGCTCGATCAGCGCCAGGTCGACGACCTGGCCGCGGCCGGTGGTACTCCGTCCGTGCAGCGCGGTCAGCACCGCGTACGCCGTGGTCAGCGCGGCGATCGCGTCGGCGAGGCCGAACGGCGGCAGGGTCGGCGGTCCGTCCGGCTCCCCGGTGATCGCGGCGAATCCGCTCATGGCCTCGGCGAGGGTGCCGAACCCGGGACGCCGGGCGTACGGGCCGAACTGCCCGAAGCCGGTGACCCGGGCCAGCACCAGGCGGGGGTTGGCGGCCGACAGCTCCTCCCAGCCCAGGCCCCACTTCTCCAGGGTCCCGGGCCGGAAGTTCTCGACGACGACGTCCGCGTCGGCGGCGAGCCGCAGCAGGACGTCCCGGCCGCCGGGGTGGGACAGATCGAGCGTCATGGCGCGCTTGTTGCGGCCCAGCAGCTTCCACCACAGCCCGACGCCGTCCTTGGCGGGCCCGTGGCCACGCGCGGGGTCGGGCCGCCGGGGATGCTCGACCTTGACCACCTCGGCGCCGAAGTCCCCGAGCAGGGTGGCGGCGAGCGGCCCGGCGAACAGCGTGGCGAGATCGAGCACCCGCAGCCCGGCGAGCGGGCCGGGGCGGGGGCCGGGCTCCGGCGCGGCGGGGCCGCCGCCGGGCTCGGTCCTCCCGGTCAGGGACGGGTCGGTCATGATGCGTCAGGCCTCCGGTCGGTCGGGGGTGGGAACGACGAGCGCGGCGGTGCGCGCGGCGAGGGCGTCGAAGCCGATGCCGTCCAGCCCCGCGACGCTGGTGGCGAGCCGGTTGCGCAGCGGCCGCGTCCAGCGCTCGGGCAGGGCGGCGGGCGATCCGGCGAGCAGCCCGGCCAGCGAACCGGCCGTCGCGCCGTTGGAGTCGGTGTCCCAGCCGCCGGACACCGCACGGCAGATGGAGCCGGTGAAGTCGCCGTCGGCATGGGTGAGCGCGGCGGCCAGCAGCGCGGCGTTCGGCACGGCGTGCACCCAGTGGTGGTGGCCGTAGGCGGCGTGCAGCCGGTCGACGACGGCGGTGAAGCCGTCCGGGGTGCCGGTCGGCTCCTCGCGTGCCGCCGTGATGCCGAAGCGGACGGCCCGCGCGAGCCGGGAGCGCGGGGGGACCACGGCGAGCCCGGCCCGCAGCGCGCCGTGCACATCGGCGGTGCCGCCGGCCGCCTCGGCGAGCGCGCCGGCCGCGAACATCGCGCCGTACACCCCGTTCGCGGTGTGGCTGAGCACGGCGTCCCGCCAGGCCTGTGCCGCGGCGGCCGCCGGGTCGCCGGGGTGCGTCCAGCCGTGCACGTCCGCGCGGATCAGCGCACCGATCCACTCCCGGAACGGGTTGTGGTGCCGGGCGGTGTGCGGCGGCTCGATGCCGTCCAGCAGGTTGCGGTAGGCGACCCGCTCGGCGGTGAACGTCCGCCCGGCCGGCAGCTCGTCCAGCCACAGCCGTGCCACGTCGCCGGTACGGAAGCCCGGGCCGTGGCGTTCGAGGAGCAGCAGGCCCAGCAGCGGGAAGTTGAGGTCGTCGTCCTCGGGCATCCGGTCGATGTGCTCGGCGAGCGAGGTGGCGCGGCTGCGGCGGTTCCAGGGGTAGCGCGCGGCCACCGCCGGGTCGAGCCCGATCTCGGTGAAGTACGAGGCCAGCGGCCAGTTCCCGGTCGAGCGGGCGAGTCGGCGCAGGCCGCTCAGCGGCACCTTCTCCACCGGCTTGCCGAGCAGGCAGCCCACCGCCCGCCCGAGCCAGGCGGCCTCCAGGCGGGCCGCGGGCACGGCGCCGCCCGGCCGCGTCGCCGCCCCCGCCGGCCGAGGGGGGCACGCCGCCCGGATCTCGGGCAGCTCCGTGGGCTCGTCGGCCGCCGACGGGCAGGGCAGCGCGGCCAGTTCGTCGAGCAGCTCCCGGGCCAGGGCGCGCAGCGCCGGGTCGCCCGGTCCGGGTGAGGCGCCCGCCCGGCCGGGTGCCGGCGCCCCGCCCGCCGCCCGCCAGCGGCGCGCGACGGCGCCGGCGTCCCGGCCGTCCTCCGCCGCCTGCCGCAGCTCGTGCCCGATCAGGTCCTCGGGCTGCACCCAGGTCACCCGCAGCGGCTCCCCGGGTGCGGGGCGCGCCGGGTGGGCGGCGGCCACCGGCGTGGTCGTCACCGTCCGCCCGCCTCCGTCATCGCCGGGATGGCCGAGATCGCGGTGAAGGCCTGCTCGTGGGTGCGGGCGCGGGCCCGGTCGCGGGTGAAGACCTCGCGGGCGACGGTGGCCAGCGCGGCCCCCGGCGCCTGGAGGTCCAACCGGCTGGCGCGGGCGACCTCGCCGGCCCACTCGGCCGGCACCGCCGAGGCGCCGCGCAGCGCGCCGGCCAGCGCACCGCTCATCGTGGCGATCGAGTCGCAGTCGCGCCCGTAGTTGACCGAACCCAGGACGGTGGTCCGGAAGTCGCCGCCGCCGATCAGCAACATGCCCAGGGCGACGGGGAGTTCCTCGATGGAGTGCAGCCGGGAGGGGCGGCGGGCGCCGAGCGAGGGGTTGCGGTAGTCCGGGCCGACGGTGTCGAAGGGGGCGACCGCGGCACGCAGCGCACCCGCCGCCGCGGCGCGGTCGGTCACCGACGCCGCGGCCTCGCAGACCGCTTCGATGGCGGCGCGGGTGCCGTCCTTGGCGAGCCGCAGCGCCTGGACGACGACCGAGGAGGCGGTGGCCTCGGGGGCGAACGCGGCGGCGACGGCCGCGGCGAACACCCCGGCCGCCTCCCGCCCGTAGGAGGACTGGTGGGTACCGGAGATGTCCAGCGCCTCGGCGTAGGCCCGGTCCGGGTTACCGGCGTTGACGACGCCGACCGGCGCCATGTACATCGCCGCACCGCAGTTGACGATGTTGCCGACGCCCGCCTCGCGCGGGTCGGCGTGCCCGTAGTGCAGCCGCGCCACGATCCACTTCTCGGCGAGGAAGATCCGCTGCACCGGCAGCGCCTCGGTCTCCAGCTCCGGGATCCAGCGCGGGGTGCCGATCAGGTCCGGGACGAGGTGGTCGGCGATGTCGTAGGCGTCGAGGTGGTCGCGCACCGACTCGTAGACCCGCACCAGCGCATGGGTCATCAGGGTGTCGTCGGTGACGTGCCCGTTTCCCTTGTGGTACGGGGCGATCGGGCGGGCGGTGCGCCAGTCGTCGTGGAACGGGCCGACGATGCCCTCGACCGGACCGCCGTGCCGCTTGACGATCTCCTCCGGCGTCCGGCCCTCCACCGCCCCGCCGAGCGCGTCGCCGACCGCGGCGCCGATCAGGCACCCGACGGCCCGGTCCTCCAACGACGGCGGGGCGGGGACCGCCGGGGCGCCGGGCGCGACCGGCAGGACCTGGGTGACCTGGTTAGCGGGGACGCCCGGCGCGCTCGGCGTCGTCTCGCTGGTGTACGTCATCTGCGGATGAGTCCTTCCACGGTGGGGGTGAGGGGCGGGGCCGAGGCGGCCTCCGCCCCGGCTCGGGGGGCGGCGGGGGAGACGGCCTCCGGGGCGGCCCCGGCGGCGGCTTCCGGGGCGGGCGGCTGCGTACCGGCGAGCCGCCCGGCCAGCTCGACCAGGTCCGTACCGGCCAGCCGCGGCAGCGCGCAGCCGGACAGCACCCGGCAGGCGTCGCGCCAGGTGCGCGGCAGGGCCCGGGCGCCGCCCAGGGCGCCGGTCAGCGCGCCGGCGAGGGCGGGCGCGGAGTCGGCGACCCGGGAGAGGCAGGCGGCGGCCGGTACCGCCTCGGCGACCAGCCCGTCCGTCGCCAGGGCGAGCGCCAGCGCGACCGGGACGGTCTCGGCCGCGGCGATGCCGTAGCTGTAGACGTGGTCGACGATCTCGTGCTCCAGCACGGGGACCAGCGCGAAGGCGGTGCCCGGCCGGCCGGGCCGATCGGCGGCGAAGGACCGCGCGAGGTGGACCGCGTGCAGCGCGTTGCGGCGGATCTCGGTGCCCTCGGGGAGCTGGCCGAGCGCGGTGTCCACACAGTCGCCGGCCGGGGCCCCGCCGACCGCGGCGGCGATCGCGGCGGCCATCGCGCGGGCGCCGTGCACCCCGTCGCCGTCCTGGGTGTAGCGCGCGTCGTACTCGGCGAGGTCGGCCGCCGCGGCGGGCTCACCGGGGTGCACCACGGCCAGTACGGCGGCCCGGACGCACGCCGCGTCGTCGAAGAAGTGCGGATTGTCGTGCCCGGTGGCGGGCGGCCGCAGTCCGGCGGCGAGGTTGCCCAGCCCCGCCCTCACGGAGATCCGGGCGCGCAGCGGAAGGACGGCGGACTCCACCTCGGGCGCCCGGTCGGCGGCCGCGGCGACCTCGTTGGCCAGCGCGTTCCAGGCGAGGTCGAGGGCCGCGCGCATCCGGCGGTCCCGGCCCAGGCCGCTGAGCAGCGCACCGGCCGCGGTGAGCACCGACTCGGCGGTGAAGGCCGCCCACTCGGCGTCGTCGGAGGGGCCGAGCCGCAGCGGCTCCGGCGGCTGGTTGAGGGCGATCGGCACGGGCAGCGTGGTGGTGGCGTTCTGCTCGGCGAAGGTGTCCAGCTCGCGGGTCAGCCGCCGGGTCCACTCCGGCATCCGCGCCGCCCGGTGGCGGGCCGCCGGCCACCCGGCGGCGTCGCCCGCGGCCAGCCCCAGCAGCAGGCCCTCGATACGGCTGCCGGCGTCGGCGGCACCCTCGGGGCCGGCCCCGGTCGACGCGGTGAAGGCGCTGTCCCCGCTCATCCGGCGACCGCCCCGACAGGGGAGCTGGCCCCGGGTTCCGCGGCGGCCCCCGAACCCGCCGCGGCCGGTGCCAGCAGGTCCGCGACGTCCAGGACGTGATAGCCGGCCATCGACGGCAGACAGCTGCCGCGCGCCGGGCCGATGGCGCCGGCCCATGCCGCGGGGATCGCCGCGGCCCCGCCCAGCGCACCGGCCAGCGCGCCCGCCACCGCCGCCGTGGTGTCGGCGTCCCGGCCCATGTTCACCGCGGTCAGCACCGAGGCGGAGAAGTCGCCGCGGGCGGCGGCGAAGGCGCCGAAGGCCAGCCCGACGGCCTCGGGCGCGAGATCCGTCCAGGGGTAGCCGCCGATCACGACGGCGGAGCGCACCGCGCGCTCGGTCCCGAGCTGGGTGATGCCCGGGTCGTGCCGGGAGCGCTGCGCGGCGCCGACCGCGCGGCGCAGGGAACGGGCGGTCCAGGAGTCCTCCGGCACCACCGAGAGCGCGGCGGCGATCACCACGTCGGTGCTGGGCGTCCCCCCTGGGACGAGGGGGGCGCCCCCGGGCGTCGAAGGACCTTGGGGGAGGGCGACCATGGCGGCGGCGACCCCGGCGGCCACCGCCCGTCCGCCGTAGATCCCCTCGCCGTCGTGGCTGACCGTGCCGTCGATGGCGACCAGCCGGGCCGCCTCGGCGGGCCGGCCGGCGGCGAACACCCCGAACGGCGCGGCGCGCATCGCCAGCCCGTCGCTCCAGGCGTGCCGGTGCTGCGCCGAGATCGGCGCGGCCAGTCCCCGGCGCAGGTTCTCCAGCGTGCCGCGTTCGCTGAAGCCCGCGCCGCGGAAGGGCCCCTCGTCGCGGTCGGCGATCCACTGGTGCCAGGCGGCCTCCACATGGGCGACGGTCAGCGCCGAACCGTGCGCCGCCAGCAGCAGCCCCGAGAAGAGGGCGTACTCGGTGTCGTCGGTGCCGGCCGGGTCGTCCTCGACGTAGCCCTCGATCCGGCCCCAGCGGCGCCGGATCTGAGAGGGCTTCATGTTCTCCGCGGGGGCGCCGAGCGCGTCGCCGACGGCCAGCCCGAGCAGCGCGCCACGGGCCCGGTCGCGCAGGGAACCGGGGACGGCGTGGGGTGCCGCCTCCGGGGGCGTGGGGTGCCCTTCCATGGCTCGCTCGCTCTCCACGGTTCGCTCGCTGCGCTCGCTCATGCCGACACCTCGCTCCGCTCGGCCCCGCATTCGCGCGGCGCGCACCTTCCCATGGCTCGCTCGCTGCGCTCGCTCACGCCGTATCCGTGCCACGCGGCGGGCCGCCTCTCCTGCCGCCGGCGCCACGGTCACCCGGTCGACGCCCCCGGACGCACCCCGCGGAGGGGGCCCGTACCGCCTGTGAGCGGGATCTCAGCGCCCCTCTCGCGGAAAAGCCGCAGGTCAGCGCGGTAAGTTCGGCCTTCCTTGCTAGCGCGGGAGGGCAATTCGCGCATAGCTTCGAGGTGTTGGAGGGGGAAGCGCCGCCATCGGCCCACACCTCGCTGAAGGGAGTAGGTCCCGATATGTCCGTCATGGAGATCATGGATGCCGCGGCACCGACGCATGCGGCCCACCGCGACAACCACACCCACCGCGATGTCAACGGCGGCTGGCTGCGCCCCGCCGTCTTCGGCGCGATGGACGGTCTGGTCTCGAACCTCGCCCTGATGACCGGTGTCGCCGGCGGCGCGCTGTCGCAGCAGACGATCATCATCACCGGACTGGCGGGCCTGGCCGCCGGAGCCTTCTCCATGGCCGCGGGGGAGTACACCTCGGTCGCCTCGCAGCGTGAGCTGGTGCAGGCCGAGCTGGACGTCGAGCGGGCCGAGCTGCGCAAGCACCCCAAGGACGAGCTGGCGGAGCTGGCGGCCCTGTACACGTCGCGCGGCGTCGAGCCGGAGCTCGCCCGCAAGGTCGCCGAGCAGCTCTCCCGGGACCCCGAGCAGGCCCTGGAGATCCACGCCCGGGAGGAGTTGGGTATCGACCCGTCCGACCTTCCTTCGCCCGCCGTCGCCGCCCTGTCGTCCTTTGGATCGTTTGCGCTGGGCGCCCTTCTGCCTGTCCTTCCTTACCTGTTGGGCGCTTCCGCCATCTGGCCCGCGGTGCTGCTGGCGCTGGTCGGACTCTTCGCCTGCGGCGCCGTCGTGGCGCGGGTGACGGCGCGCTCCTGGTGGTTCAGCGGACTGCGGCAACTCGCCCTCGGCGGTGCGGCCGCGGGTGTGACGTACGTCCTGGGAGCGGCGTTCGGAACCGTCGTAAGCTGACGGGAACAGTGATGTGTCATACGGGTGACGGCATAATTACTCTGTTACCCAACGGTTTCGGTTTGTCGACGACCGGGCATAAGGCCCTGGCGTCGCGGGCAATGTCGCTCGCCGAACGCCGCCTTGTGAGACGGCCTCGATTCCGTCCGCGTCCTGAGATCACCGCACAGCGGTGTCCGCATGTTGGAAGCCCCTTTTCGCTTTTCGAGAAGGGAGTCATCCTGTAACCTGCACGAAATTTCGCGGAGGGCCAACGTCGTCCCTCGGCAATGCCTATGCCACGACGACGTATGGGAGAGCCGATGCGCTTCGCGTCCACGCACTCCGCGACCCCCGGCAGCGCCACCGGTGCCGCCTGGTCGCCCATGGACGGGCGCCCCGCCCAGCAGGGGATGTACGACCCGCGCAACGAGCACGACGCCTGCGGCGTCGGCTTTGTGGCCACCCTCACCGGCGAGGCCAGCCACGCACTGGTCGAGCAGGCGCTCACCGTCCTGACGAACCTGGAGCACCGCGGTGCCACGGGGTCGGAGCCCGACTCGGGCGACGGCGCCGGCATCCTGCTCCAGGTCCCGGACGCGTTCCTCCGCGAGAACGTCACCTTCGAGCTCCCCGAGGCCGGCGGCTACGCCGTCGGTATCGCCTTCCTGCCGTCCGATGCCCAGGAAGCGGCCGCGGCCGTCTCACGCATCGAGACGATCGCCGTCGAGGAAGGCCTGGACGTCATCGGCTGGCGGGTCGTCCCCGTCGCCCCGCAGCTGCTCGGCAACGGCGCCCGCGCCACCATGCCGGCCTTCTCGCAGCTGTTCGTTTCAGACCAGCACAGCGTCGGCGACGGCAAGGCCACCGGCCTGGCCCTGGACCGCAAGGCCTTCGCGCTGCGCAAGCGCGCCGAGCGCGAGGCGGGGGTCTACTTCCCCTCGCTGTCCGCCCGGACCATCGTCTACAAGGGCATGCTGACCACCGGCCAGCTGGAGCCCTTCTTCCCGGACCTGTCCGACCGCCGCTTCGCCACGGCCATCGCCCTGGTCCACTCGCGGTTCTCCACCAACACCTTCCCGAGCTGGCCGCTGGCCCACCCCTACCGCTTCGTCGCGCACAACGGCGAGATCAACACGGTCAAGGGCAACCGCAACTGGATGCGCGCCCGCGAGTCCCAGCTGGCGTCGAAGCTCTTCGGTGCGGACAACGCCGAGCAGCTCGACCGGCTGTTCCCGGTCTGCACCCCGGACGCCTCCGACTCCGCCTCCTTCGACGAGGTCCTGGAGCTGCTCCACCTCGGCGGCCGCTCGCTGCCGCACTCCGTGCTGATGATGGTCCCGGAGGCCTGGGAGAACTCCACCTCCATGGACCCGGCCCGGCGCGCCTTCTACCAGTACCACTCCACGATGATGGAGCCCTGGGACGGCCCGGCCTGCGTCACCTTCACCGACGGCACCCAGGTCGGCGCGGTCCTCGACCGCAACGGCCTGCGCCCCGGTCGCTACTGGGTCACCGACGACGGCCTGGTCGTGCTCTCCTCCGAGGTCGGCGTCCTGGACATCGACCCGGCCAAGGTCGTCCGCAAGGGCCGCCTGCAGCCCGGCCGGATGTTCCTCGTCGACACCGCCGAGCACCGCATCATCGAGGACGACGAGATCAAGGCGCAGCTCGCCGCCGAGCACCCCTACCAGGACTGGCTGGACTCCGGCCTGATCGAGCTCGCCGACCTGCCCGAGCGTGAGCACATCGTGCACACCCACGCCTCGGTCACCCGCCGCCAGCAGACCTTCGGCTACACCGAGGAGGAGCTGCGGGTCCTCCTCGCCCCGATGGCCAAGGCCGGCGCCGAGCCCATCGGCTCGATGGGCACCGACTCGCCGATCGCCGCGCTCTCCGAGCGCCCCCGGCTGCTCTTCGACTACTTCACCCAGCTCTTCGCGCAGGTCACCAACCCGCCGCTGGACGCCATCCGCGAGGAACTGGTCACCTCGCTGATCTCCTCGCTCGGCCCGCAGGGCAACCTCCTGGAGCCCACCGCGGCCTCCTGCCGCAGCGTGACCCTGCCCTTCCCGGTCATCGACAACGACGAGCTGGCCAAGCTCATCCACATCAACGCCGACGGCGACATGCCCGGCATGAAGGCCGTGACGCTCTCCGGCCTCTACCGGGTCTCCGGCGGCGGCGAGTCGCTGGCCGCCCGGATCGAGCAGATCTGCGCCGAGGCCGACGCCGCCATCGACGACGGCGCCCGGCTGATCGTGCTCTCCGACCGCCACTCCGACGCCGAGCACGCGCCGATCCCCTCGCTGCTGCTGACCGCCGCGGTCCACCACCACCTCATCGCCACCAAGGAGCGCACCCAGGTCGGTCTGCTCGTCGAGGCCGGCGATGTGCGCGAGGTGCACCACGTCGCGCTGCTCATCGGCTACGGCGCGGCCGCGGTCAACCCCTACCTGGCGATGGAGTCCGTCGAGGACCTGGTCCGGGCCGGCACCTTCCTGCCCGGCATCGAGCCCGAGCAGGCCATCAAGAACCTCATCAAGGCGCTCGGCAAGGGCGTGTTGAAGGTCATGTCCAAGATGGGCATCTCCACCGTCGCCTCCTACCGGGGCGCGCAGGTCTTCGAGGCCGTCGGCCTGGACGACGAGTTCGTCGCGCAGTACTTCCACGGCACCGCCACCAAGATCGGCGGCGCCGGCCTGGACGTCATCGCCCAGGAGGTCGCGGCCCGGCACGCCAAGGCGTACCCGGCCACCGGCATCGCCGCCACGCACCGCGCGCTGGAGATCGGCGGCGAGTACCAGTGGCGTCGCGAGGGCGAACCGCACCTCTTCGACCCGGACACCGTCTTCCGGCTCCAGCACTCCACCCGCTCGCGCCGCTACGACATCTTCAAGCAGTACACCGAGCGGGTGAACGAGCAGTCCGAGCGGCTGATGACGCTGCGCGGCCTGTTCGGCTTCAAGTCCGACCGGCAGCCGATCCCCCTCGACGAGGTCGAGTCGGCGTCCGAGATCGTCAAGCGCTTCTCCACCGGCGCCATGTCGTACGGCTCCATCTCCCAGGAGGCGCACGAGACCCTCGCCATCGCCATGAACCAGCTGGGCGGCAAGTCCAACACCGGTGAGGGCGGCGAGGACCCCGAGCGCCTCTACGACCCGGCGCGCCGCTCGTCCATCAAGCAGGTCGCCTCCGGCCGCTTCGGTGTGACCAGCGAGTACCTGGTCAACTCCGACGACATCCAGATCAAGATGGCGCAGGGCGCCAAGCCCGGCGAGGGCGGCCAGCTGCCCGGCCACAAGGTCTACCCGTGGGTCGCGAAGACGCGTCACTCGACGCCGGGCGTGGGCCTGATCTCCCCGCCGCCGCACCACGACATCTACTCCATCGAGGACCTGGCCCAGCTGATCCACGACCTCAAGAACGCCAACCCGGCGGCACGTATCCACGTGAAGCTGGTGTCGGAGGTCGGCGTCGGCACCGTCGCCGCGGGTGTCTCCAAGGCGCACGCGGACGTGGTCCTGATCTCCGGCCACGACGGCGGCACGGGCGCCTCCCCGCTCACCTCGCTCAAGCACGCGGGCGGCCCCTGGGAGCTGGGCCTGGCCGAGACCCAGCAGACCCTGCTGCTCAACGGGCTGCGCGACCGGATCGTCGTGCAGACCGACGGCCAGCTCAAGACCGGCCGCGACGTCGTCATCGCCGCCCTGCTGGGCGCCGAGGAGTACGGCTTCGCGACCGCCCCGCTGGTCGTCTCCGGCTGCGTCATGATGCGCGTCTGCCACCTGGACACCTGCCCGGTCGGCATCGCCACCCAGAACCCGACGCTGCGCGAGCGGTTCAGCGGCAAGGCCGAGTACGTCGTCAACTTCTTCGAGTTCATCGCCGAAGAGGTCCGCGAGCTCCTCGCCGAGCTGGGCTTCAGGACCCTCGAAGAGGCCGTCGGCCACGCCGAGCTGCTGGACACCACCAAGGCCGTGGACCACTGGAAGGCGCAGGGCCTGGACCTGGCCCCGCTGCTGCACGTCCCCGAGCTGCCCGAAGGCGCGGTCCGCCACCAGGTCACCGTCCAGGACCACGGTCTGGAGAAGGCGCTCGACAACGAGCTGATCAAGCTCGCCGCCGACGCGCTGGCCGCCGACACCGCCGAGGCCGCGCAGCCCGTGCGCGCCCAGGTCGCCGTCCGCAACATCAACCGCACGGTCGGCACCATGCTCGGTCACGAGGTGACCAAGAAGTTCGGTGGCGCGGGCCTGCCCGACGACACCATCGACATCACCTTCACCGGCTCGGCCGGCCAGTCCTTCGGCGCGTTCCTGCCGCGCGGCATCACGCTGCGCCTGGAGGGCGACGCCAACGACTACGTCGGCAAGGGCCTCTCCGGCGGCCGGGTCGTCGTCCGCCCGGACCGCGGCGCCGACCACCTCGCGGAGTACTCCACCATCGCGGGCAACACCCTCGCCTACGGCGCCACCGGCGGCGAGCTGTTCCTGCGGGGCCGGGTCGGCGAGCGCTTCTGCGTCCGCAACTCCGGTGCCACGGTGGTCTCCGAGGGCGTCGGCGACCACGGCTGCGAGTACATGACCGGCGGCAACGCGGTCGTGCTCGGGGAGACCGGCCGTAACTTCGCGGCCGGTATGTCCGGCGGTTTCGCGTACGTCATCGACCTGGACAAGGACAACGTCAACAAGGAGCTTGTCGAGGCGGTCCACGCGCTGGACGACACCGACAAGCAGTGGCTGCACGAGGTCGTGCGCCGCCACCAGGAGGAGACCGGCTCCACCGTGGCCGCCAAGCTCCTCGCCGACTGGGATGCCGCCGCTGCCCGCTTCAGCAAGGTCATCCCGCCCACGTACAAGGCAGTGCTCGCCGCCAAGGACGCCGCTGAGCAGGCCGGACTCTCCGAGTCCGAGACCCACGAGAAGATGATGGAGGCGGCGACCAATGGCTGACCCCAAGGGCTTCCTGACCCACGAGCGCGAGATCGCCAAGACCCGCCCCGTCGAGGAGCGTGTCAAGGACTGGAACGAGGTCTACCAGCCCGGATCCCTGCTGCCGATCATCAGCAAGCAGGCCTCGCGCTGCATGGACTGTGGCATCCCCTTCTGCCACAACGGCTGCCCGCTCGGAAACCTCATCCCCGAGTGGAACGACTACGCCTACCGCGAGGACTGGACCGAGGCCAGCGAGCGGCTGCACGCGACCAACAACTTCCCGGAGTTCACCGGTCGCCTCTGTCCCGCCCCCTGTGAGGCCGCCTGTGTGCTGGGCATCAACCAGCCGCCGGTGACCATCAAGAACGTCGAGGTCTCCATCATCGACAAGGCGTGGGACAGCGGCGACGTCACCCCGCAGCCGCCCGAGCGCCTCTCCGGCAAGACCGTCGCCGTCATCGGCTCCGGCCCGGCCGGTCTGGCCGCCGCCCAGCAGCTGACCCGGGCCGGCCACACCGTCGCCGTCTACGAGCGCGCGGACCGTATCGGTGGTCTCCTCCGCTACGGCATCCCCGAGTTCAAGATGGAGAAGCGCCACATCAACCGCCGCATCGAGCAGATGCGCGCGGAGGGCACCAAGTTCCGTACGGAGGTGGAGATCGGCCGCGACATCGACGCCAAGAAGCTGCGCAAGCGCTACGACGCCGTCGTCATCGCCGCCGGCGCCACCACCTCCCGCGATCTGCCGGTGCCCGGCCGCGAGCTGAACGGCGTCCACTTCGCGATGGAGTACCTCCCGCTCGCCAACAAGGTGCAGGAGGGCGATCTGACGGTCGCCCCGATCACCGCCGAGGGCAAGCACGTCGTGGTCATCGGCGGCGGCGACACCGGCGCGGACTGCGTCGGCACCGCCCACCGCCAGGGCGCGGCCTCCGTTACCCAGCTGGAGATCATGCCCAAGCCGGGCGAGGAGCGCAGCGCCGGCCAGCCCTGGCCGACCTTCCCGATGCTCTACAAGGTCACCTCCGCGCACGAGGAGGGCGGTGAGCGGGTCTACTCCGTCTCCACCACCCACTTCGAGGGCGACGAGGACGGCAACGTCCAGTGGCTGCACCTGGTCGAGGTGGAGTTCAAGGACGGCAAGCTGGAGCAGAAGCCGGGCACCGAGCGGAAGATCCCGGCCCAGCTGGTCACCCTCGCGATGGGCTTCACCGGCACCGACCAGGACAACGGCCTGGTCGAGCAGTTCGGCCTGGAGCTCGACCAGCGCGGCAACGTCGCCCGTGACGGTGACTTCGCCACCAACGTCCCCGGTGTGTTCGTCGCCGGTGACGCCGGCCGCGGCCAGTCGCTGATCGTGTGGGCCATCGCCGAGGGCCGCTCCGCCGCCCGCGGTGTGGACCGCTTCCTGACCGGAGCCAGCGCCCTGCCGGCTCCCATCAAGCCGACGGACCGCGCACTGACCGTGTGACCGGCAGTGTGAGCGACCGTCCCTGAGTGTCCCGTACAACGTCGTACGGAGGCATGGGGACCGGGGGAGACCCCGATCCCGACCGCGGCGCCTGTCTCCTTCCCCGACCGGAGGGCAGGCGCCGCGGGTCTTTTCTCCGGGAATACCCCCCGCCCCGCCCCTGTTGTGGCCCCGCAGGGGGCGCTCGCACCCCCTAGGGAATCCGTTCGCCCGCCCCCTACGAGCCGCTGCGCTCCGCGGGGAAACGCCGCCCCAACTGCCGCGCCAGCTCCTGGGCCGGGGCGGGTACGGCCTGTGCGGGGGGAGCGGCCGGCGGCCGGAAGTCGTGCACCGGCGGATGCCACGCCCCCAGGTCGATCCGGCGGTCGCTCAGCGGCAGCACCCACCGCGGGTCGGCGTGCACCCGCAGCACCTGCGCCTCGATCTGCGTCCACGCCCCGTCGGTCACCGTGCGCTCACCGACCCGGCGCGCCTCCAACTGCACCGGACAGTGCACCAGTCGGGGCGGCCGTACCAGCTCGGACGGCTCCGTCCAGGGTGCGTCCGTCGACGGCGCCGCGGCGCCCGTGCCTTCCTCGGTCCCCGTCGCGTCCGGCGGCAGATTGAACACCACGTCCGGGCGTACCGCGAGGTTCCTGGCGGTGCGCCCGCGGGTCGGCAGCCAGAGGCTCACGACCGGGCCGAGCTCCCACCGGATCCGCAGCTCGACCAGCACGAATGTTCCGTCGTCGTTCTCCGTGGACAGCAGCGCCGGGGTGACCGAACTGCTCTTCTCCAGCGCGCCTTTCATGCCGTTGAGGATAGAAGCCAGATGATTCGGTACTCACCGAAATGTTATCAGAGGTTACTCTGTGTACATGAACCGATGGGACGCCGATCAGGAAAGCCTCGCGGAGACGCCCGACCTCGCCGCTCTCGCGGCGCTGCTCGCGGACCGCACCCGCGCCGCCATCTGCATGGCCCTGCTCGACGGCGGCACCTGGACCGCCGGTGAACTCGCCGAATACGCCGGTGTGGCGCCCTCCACGACCACCGAACACCTCAACCTCCTGGTCTCCGGCGGCCTCCTCGCCGAGGAGCGCCGGGGCCGGCGGCGCTATGTGCGCCTGGCCGGACCGGGCACCGCGGAGATCCTGGAGAACCTCGCCGGCCTGGCCCCCTACCGCCATGTCCCCATCCGCTCCCTGGCCGAGGCCAACCAGCGCAGAGCCCTGCACCACGCCCGTACGTGCTACGACCACATCGCCGGCGCCCTCGGCGTCGCCCTCGCCGAGGCGATGACCGAACGCGGCCTGCTCGCCCGGGAGTACGGCCTGGTGTTAACCGCCGCCGGCGCCCAGTGGCTGACCGCCCTGGGCATCCCCGACACCGGCCCCTCCGCCGCCCACCGCGCCCATGTGCGCACCTGCTTCGACTGGACGGTGCGCCGCCAGCACCTCTCCGGCGCGGTCGGCGCCGCCCTCTACCGCCACGCCGTGGACCGGACGTGGATCGTCAAGTCGCCCACCACCCGCATCCTCGGCGTCACCGAAACGGGCCGTACGGCCTTCCGCGAACTGCTCGGCCTGCCCGACGAGGCGCTCCTGCCGTCCCTCCCGCTCACGTCCCCCCGCACCTGACCGCCGCGGGAAGGCGGCGGGCCCTTCAGTCCTCGCCGACGTGGCGGATCCGGTCGTCGCCGAGCTTGTGCTGGGTGTCCTGGAGCAGGATCCGCAGCAGCCCGGCGAGCTGCTCCTGCTGGTCGGGCGTCAGCCCGCCGACCAACTCGGCCTCGCGGCACAGCACTCGGTCGACGGTGGCCTCGACCAGCTCATGGCCGGCCGGGGTGAGTGCGACCAGGACCGTACGCGTCCGGCCCTCGCCCGGCCGCCGGGTCACCAGCCCCTCGCGCTCGGCGCGCGCCACCCGCTGGGAGATCGCCCCCGCGGTGACCATCGAGCGCCGGCTCAGCTCACGGGTCGTCAGGGTGTACGGCTCGCCGCTGCGGCGCAGCACGCTGAGCAGGTCGAGGGTGGCGGTGTCCACCCCGGCGGCGGCCAGCACCCGCCGCCGGTCGTCGCCCAGGAGCTTGGCCAGCTGCCAGATGGGCGTCACGATCCCGATGGAGGACACCGGGGTGCCCGGGCGTTCGCGCTGCCAGGCGGCGGCGATCTCCTCGACGGGGTACGGGGCGGCGTGCGCCGCGGGGCGGTCGTCGCCGCCCCTCGCCTCAAAATCCCTTGTCACTGACCCTCCCGGTGATGTTATGTTCAGCTCTAAATATAGACCTAAACGAAGTCCTGGTCCGTGATCCGGTCCGTGATCCGGACCGAGGGCTGCACATGAGGACGGAGCTCAGCGTATGTCACGCACCATCCTGGTCACCGGCGGCGGAACCGGCATCGGCCGCGCCGTCGCCCGCCACTTCGCGGCCCAGGGCGACGAGGTCGTCGTCACCGGCCGCCGTCCCGGCCCCCTCCAGGAGACGGCCGCCGGCCACCCGGGCATCCGCCCCCAGGTCTGCGACCACACCGACCCCCAGGCGCTCCTCGCGCTGCTGGACCGACTCCCCGACCGGATCGACGTCCTGGTCAACAACGCCGGCGGCAACACCGACTTCGACACCGCGCACGACGGCGCCGGCGACCTCGCCGCCTACGCCCGCGACTTCCGCGCCAACCTCGACGCGAACCTGCTCAGCGCCGCGCTGACGACCAGGGCGGTGCAGGACCGGCTGGCGGCCGGCGGCGCCGTCGTCCACATCGGGTCGATCGCCGCCGACCAGGGGTCGGGCTCCTACGGAGCGGCCAAGGCCGGACTCGCCTCCTGGAACGTCGAGCTGTCGCGGACGCTCGGTCCCCGCGGTATCACCGCGAACGTCGTCGCGCCCGGCTATATCGCCGACACCGACTTCTTCCGCGACCGGCTCACCGCCGAGCGCCGCGAGAGCCTGGTGACCGCCTCGGCCGTGGGCCGCGCGGGCTCCCCGGACGACATCGCGGGGACCGTCGCCTTCCTGGCCTCACCGGCGGCCCGGCACCTCACCGGCCAGGTGCTCAACGTCAACGGCGGTACCCGCACGACCCGTTGATCACCTAGGGGGTGCCTCCGCCCTCCACCAGACGGGCCGGGAAGCCGCCGGTCGCGACCGGGCCCCAGCGCCGCGGAACCACCCGGATCAGCGACTTGCCCTGCTTGCGCATCGCCGCCCGGTACTCGTCCCAGTCCGGGTGCTCACCGGCGATGTTGCGGTAGTACTCGACGAGCGGCTCGATCGAATCCGGAGCGTCGATCACCTCGGCCTCGCCGTCGATCTGCACCCACGGTCCGTTCCACTCGTCGGACAGCACGATGACGCTGACCGACGAGACCCGCCGGGCGTTGCGGACCTTGGCCCGCTCCGGATACGTCGACATCACCAGCCGCCCGGAGTCGTCCACCCCGCAGGTCAGCGGCGAGCCCTGCGGGGTGCCGTCGCTGCGGCGGGTGAGCAGGATCGCACGGTGACGGGGGCGGACGAACTCCAGCAGCTCGGGCAGCTCGACGCGGTGCGTGGTGGCGATGGAAGGGCTCATACGGCCGAGCGTAGGGCGTGGACCGCGCTCGCAGGCGAACCCGCGGGCGCCGGTCCCGCCGCGTCGCGCCCGGCCGGCGGCGTCAGCCCTTGAGCAGCTCCTTGCCGGTGGCCGCGTCCACGACCTTGCGGTCGCCCAGCGCGCCCTTGAGCTTGATCTTCACCTTGTCGGTGGCCAGCATCTCGGTGCACATCCCCTTGGCGCTCTTCTTCTTGCCCCAGCCGGTCACCACCACCAGTCCCTTGGACTCGTGGCTGCGCGCACCGAAGCGGGCGTCGCAGGCGCTGTGCCCGACGGTCACCGTGATCTCCCGTATGTCCTTGCCCCCGGAGCCCTTGGGGCCCCGCGCGTCGACCAGCGGCAGCAGCGCCTCCTGCCGCCCCGGCACCGGCGAGACCTTCGGCCAGTCCCGGACTATCTGATCCGCCCGGCGCTCGAAGGCGTCCGGCTTCTTCGGCGGGGGCGCGCTGCCCACGGTCTGCTGCTTCTGGCCGCAGCCGGACAGGGCGACGGCGCCGGACGCTGCCAGCACGAGCACGGCGGCGAGCGAACGGGTGCGGGAGAGGTGGGATCCTCGCATGACATGCCTCCTTGGTTCGGCTGTGTGACGTGCCGGAGGCAAGACGGGTTCCGGCCGGATCCGGGCGTGTTCGCGGTGCGCTCAATCCGCCCACGGCGCAAGCCGTCCGCAGCGGCCCCGCCGCCCGTTAGCGTCCGCACCATGGACGCACTCACCCCGATCACCCCCACCCCGATCACCCCTACCCGGATCACCGCCACCGTCTGGCAACTCCCCTTCCCCGTGGGGCACGTGTACGCCGTCGCCCTCCCCGGCGACGGATACGCGCTGGTCGACACCGGTGTTCCGGGCTCGGCCCCCGCCATCCTCGACGCGCTGGCCCGGATCGGCGGCCGGCCCGAGCAGCTGCGGCAGATCGTGCTCACCCACTCCCACCTGGACCACATGGGCTCCGCCGCCGACCTCGTCGCCGCCACCGGCGCCCGCGTCCTGGCCGGCGCGCTGGACGCCCCGTACATCCGCGGGACCGCCCCGGAGCCCGTGCCCGCCCTCACCGCCGCCGAACTCGCGCTGCACGAAGGGGTCATGGCGGGCCTCGCGGCCGCCGAGGTCCCGCCGCTGCGCCACACCGCGGTCGATGTCGAACTGCACGACGGCGACACTCTCGACGGCTGGCCGGAACCGGTCCGGGTACTCCATGTCCCCGGCCACACGCCGGGCGGGATCGCGCTGCACCTGCCCGGGAGCAGGCTGCTGTTCCCCGGCGACGTCATCGGCACCGACCCCGACGGCGGCCGTGCGGTCCTCGGCCCGTTCAACGTCGCGCGTGAGGCGGCCGTCGCGTCCTTCCGGCGGCTGGCCGCCCTCGACGACGTCGACACGGTGTGCGTGGCGCACGGCGCGCCGCTCCGCACCGGCGCCCGGGAGGTGCTCGCGGCGGCGCGCCCGGAGGCGGACTGGCTCTGACCCGCGCGCCCGGCCCGGCGGGCCGGACGGCCGGGCAGCCGGGCGGCTCAGCCGGAGTCGCGGGCCTGGACGTGGAAGGTGCCCAGCCGGTGGGTCGTGGGCGCGGTGCCGGGCGCGCGGATGAGGGCGTCGACCAGCTCCGCGATCCGGTCCGGTGCGGTGATCTCGGCGCGGACGCTGGTCAGCCGGGGGCGCAGCAGCCGGGCCAGCAGCAGATCGTCCGCGCCGACCACCGCGATGTGGTCGGGGGAGCCGGCGCCGATCGTGTGGCCGGCGTCCTGGAGGGCGCGCATCAGCAGCATCGCGTACTCGTCGTTGTAGGCGAACACCGCGTCCAGGCCCCACCGCGGCCAGTCGGCGGCGAGCCGCGCCGCGGACTCCTCGGTGAGCGCGAGGTCCAGCGGCCGCACCTGGGTGCCGGGGAGGGCGGCGGCCGCGGCCCGTACGCCGGCCAGCCGGGGCTCCGCGAAGGCGGCGAGCTCCGGCTCGGCGGGCCGCACCACCCCGATCCGGCGCCGGCCGCCGGCCAGCAGATGCTCACCGGCCCGCAGGCCGGCCTCCCGCTGGTCGAGCAGCAGAGTGTGGGCGCCGGGAGGCGCCGACGGCCCGTGGGTGAGGACCGCGGCCGTACCGGAGCGGTGCAGCAGCTCGACGGCGGCCGCGTCCAGCGGCGGGCCGTGCAGCGTCAGCACGGCGGCCGGCCGCAGCTCGGCCCAGGCACGGGCCGCCGCCACCGGGGAGGCGGCGGGCGCGCCGTGCAGCACGCCGGTGTAGCCGAGGCCGTGCAGCGCGGTCTGGAAGCCGGCGAGGAACCGGGTGAAGAGGGGGCCGAAGACCGGCACCGTGTCGGCGTGCGCGGCCAGCAGCACGATGCTGCCCCGGCCGGCCCGCAGACTCCGGGCCGCGGCGTGCGGCACATACCCCAGCTCCTCGGCGGCCGCCCGCACCCTCGCCTGGGTGCGCTCGCCGACCCGACCGGCGGCCTGCCCGTTCAGCACGTACGAGACCGTCGCGCGGGAAACCCCGGCGCGCCGGGCAACGGCCGCGCTGGTCGGGGGCGTTGGGATGGCCCGTGGGCCGGCTGGGTCAGTCATGCTGCTGCGCATCCTCGCACAGGGGTTTTGCCCGGAGGGCCGGGGCGCGGCACATTCCGTACGGCTAATGACACGTGTAACGTCGGCGGGTGCGGTCCGGCCCCGGGCAACTCCGGGTCCGGGACCACCGGGAGACCGGAGCGGACCTGGCGGGAGAGAGGGCACGGGCATGCAGCTGCACACCCATGAATGGGGCGCGGGCGAACGGATCGCGGTGCTGGTCCACGGAATGATGTCCGACCACCGCACCTGGCGCCGGGTCGGTCCGGCGCTCGCCGAGCGGGGCTACCGGGTCATCGCCGTCGATCTGCGCGGCCACGGCCGCAGCCCGCGCGGCGACTACGGCGCCGAGTCGTACGCCGACGACCTGGTCGAGACCCTGCCGGCCGCCCCCGAAGTCGCCCTCGGGCACTCCCTGGGCGGTCTGGCGCTCTCCCTGGCGGTGGAGCGGCTGCAGCCGCGGCGCGCGGTCTACAGCGAACCGGCGTGGTCGCTCGGCAGGCTCGAACAGCCCGTGGACCCGGCAGTGTTCGCCACTTTCAAGACCGCTGACCGCACGATGGTGCGCAGCTTCAACCCGCGCTGGGACGACAGCGACGTCGACCTCGAACTCGCCACGGTCGCGGACTGGGACACCGGGACCGCGCTGGCGCTGTCCGCCGAGCGGCTCCAGGACCGGACACCCGAGAAGCCGGTCGTCCCCTCGCTGGTCCAGATCGCGGGGGAGGGCTTCCTCTTCCCGGACGCGGCGGCGGCCGCCGCCGACCTGACCGACCGGGGCTTCGAGGTCCGCACGGTGCCCGGCGCGGGCCACACCATCCACCGCGACGACTTCGACGGCTTCCTGGCGGGGCTGGAGGGGTGGGTGTAGGGGGCAGCACTCAGGGCCCGTCCGATGGGCCATGGCCACCGGTCCTGCTTCATTCCGCGCCGTGCCGCCGGACCAGCAGCGTTCCCAGCGCGGTGCGCCGGTGCAGTACGGACCGGCCCGCGCGGACCGTGGTGATCAGGCCCGCGCCGCGCAGCGCGGCGGTGTGGGCGGAGGCCGTGGCGTTGCTGACGCCCAGTCGCCGGGCGAGCCCGGTGGTGGAGTGCTCCGCCGCGAGCAGCAGCAGGATCTCCAGGCGGGTGCGTCCCAGCACCTCCGCCAGCGCCTCGGCCGTGCCGTCCGCCCCGGCCGGGGTGAGCGGCAGGCCCGGACCGGCCGGGTAGGTCAGGTACAGGGGGCGGCCGGGCAGGTCGGCGATCAGGGGCGGGCCACTCCAGTGGAACGTGGGCTGGAGCACCAGGCCGCGGCCGCGCAGCGCGCGGTCCGACTCCCCGGGCGCTGTGAACTCCCAGACGTCCCCGCGGAGTCGGCCGCCGGGCACGAGCCGGTCGAGCGCGGCGCCGACACCGTCCTCGGCCACCGTCAGCGCGTAACGGGTGAACTCCGCCCGGTGCAGGTCCTGCACCACCGGCCACACGGGGCGCACGGCCGTTTCGAAGGCCGCGAGCTGTGCGCGGCGCAGGAGCTGGAAGGCCTCGGCGTCGCCCCGGTGCAGAGCGCGGACCCACGGCGGAACCGGGGCCGGATGCCGGGCGTAGACCCGCTCGATCTCGGCGCGGACCCCTTCCGGGCGGCCGGCCCGCACCGCCTCCAGCCCCTCGGTCAGGCTGTCGCTGAACACATCGAGGAATCGGGGAGCCTGGCCGGCGGGGACCAGGTCTGCCAGCGGCTCGGCGGCGGCCGGCAGCGACCGGAGCAGTCGTTGCCGCCAGCGGCCGAAGAGCACCGCGTCGTCGGGTCGGCACATCCGCAGCAGTGCCACGTTCAGCTCCTGCAGCGGTGCCGGCCGGGGCGCGAGGCGGACCCGGGCGAAGTCGGCGGCCGTGAAACGGATCCGGATCAATACTCTCCTCAGCGGCACCGCGCCATCGTTTCGGCCTGGCCCTCAACGTTCGCCCGTGCCGCGGCCGGACGCCAGCATTCAAGTCATGTCCTCCTCATTCACTCATGGCGCCGGCGCGCTGACCCGGCGGACCGTCACCACCTCGGCCGCACTGGCCGCCGCGCTGCTGCTCACCGGTGGCGGCCGCGCACCGGCCCGGCCCGCGGCGGCGGCGCCCGCCGGCGGCCGCACCCTGCGGCTGCCCGCGCCGACCGGTCCGCACCGCATCGGCCACACCACGCTGTATCTGGCCGACCCCACCCGGCGCGATCCGTGGGAACCGGCCCTCGCCGTACGGGAGGTGATGGCCACGGTCTGGTATCCGGCCCGCGCCGTGCACGGCCACCCGGTCGCGCCGCAGATGACCGCGGACGCCGCGGCGCTGTTCGCGCGGATCGACGCCGAGATCCACCACCTCCCCACGTCCGGTGTGGACTGGGCGGCCACCATGACGCACGCGCACAGGGGCGCCCCCGCCCAGCCCGTACGGCGCCCGGTGCTGCTCTACAGCCCGGGAGGCGGTGACCCGCGCACCATGGGCACCGGGGTCGCCGAGGAACTGGCCGGCCACGGCTGGGTGGTGGTGGCCGTCGACCACCCCGGCGACGCCGGCGAGGTCGCCTTCCCCACCGCGCGGGCGGGCCGCGAGCGGGTCCGCCCGACCGTCTTCCGGGGCGATCCCCGGACCTCCCCGGAGATCTTCCGCACCGCGATCGACACCCGGATCGCGGACCTCCGCTTCGTGCTGGACCAGTTGGAGGTCCTGGCGGCCGGCGGCAACCCCGACGCGGCCGGCCGCCCGCTGCCGCCGGACCTCGGCCGGGCGCTGGATCTGCGGCGGGTGGGCGCCTACGGGCACTCGGCCGGCGGCACCGCCGTGACCGAGGCGATGTACGAGGACCGCCGCATCGGCGCGGCGGTCAACCTGGAGGGCCATCTCGACCACCCGGCGCCCGGCCCCGGCCGGGAGGGGGAGCTGTTTCCGGTCGCCCGCCACGGGGTGGACCGTCCGCTGCTCCTGCTGGGAACCGACGGCTTCCCCGGCCGCGCGGAGATGGCGCGGTCCTGGTCGGCGATGCTCGCCCACCCGCGCGGACACACCCGCCGGCGGCAGATCGACCACGCCGCGCACGCGGTGTTCACCGACTACGCCGCGCTGGCGCCCCAGTTGCAGGCCGCCGGACTGATGCCGCCCGAGGACCGGGTCGCGCTGGTCGGCGCGATCGATCCGGCCGTCTCGGTGCCCCTGGTGCGCCACCACATACGGTCGTTCTTCGCCCGGCACCTGCCCGGACACTGACCCGCCGGCCCCGCCACGGGCCGGCGCCCGCTCATGTGTCGCAGTCCAGCAGGGACTTGCACAGTCCGCAGCGCGCCTGGAGCCGTCCGCGCACCGGGACCCGGATCCGTTGATCGCACACCGGGCAGCGGAACGACACCCGCAGCGGCGTCGGCCCCTCGAAGGCGTAGCCGTCGTCCGGGCCCGGCGGGCGGTCGGCGCGCCGCGGATCCCGCGCCGCCCGGCGGTCCTTGGCGTAGCGGAGCCGGGCGGCCCATCCGGCGCCGGCGAGCGGCGGCCGGCGCGCGTCCTGGCGGGCCCGCGCCGCGCCCGCCGCGTACGCGTCGCAGGCCTGCGGGCTGGTGAACCACGGTGCCGGGTCCTCACCGAAGAACTCCGCCCGCTTGGCGAGGACATAGCCGAACTCCTCCGGCGTCAGATAGCCGAGCTTCTGGGAGAACGGGCCGTGCTCGCGGTAGGCGTCCAGCAGCAGCCAGCCGGTGCCGAGGTAGGCGGCCGCGGTGTCGGTGAGGATCTCGTTGTCGCGGGTGCCGGGGAACGACAGGTCCAGGCGGTGCAGGTAGACATGCATCACCTCATGGGCCAGCGCGGCGCCGATGTCCCGGCGGTGCTTCTTGAAGCGGTCGTTCAGCTCGATGAAGTACTCGGGTCCCGCGGTGAGTTCGACGTTCGCGGCGTGTTCCATCTCGCGGAAGCCGACCACCATCCGCGCGTCCGGCAGCCGCAGCTGCCGCACCAGGGCGTGCGCGACGCGCTGTGCGCCCAGGTACAGGTCCTCGGTGTCGTCGAAGGCGACGTCGACCGGAAGCACGCTGGTGGCGAAGGTGCTCACCGTGTCGTACGACAGGCGTTTGAACACGGCGTGGACGGCCGCACGCACCGTGTCGAGATGAGGGAATCCGTGCTCGATACCGCTGCCACCCGTGGTCACCCGGCCCACTCTACGACTGTCCTGGTTCGTCCGGTATGGACCGTACGGGGCGTGGGTAGTAAGGGAGTTGGCTGGATGCGCACCCTTGTCACCCTGATCGCCCACTCCACATAATCCAAGGGCGCTTCACGGACTCATCCCCCACTGGGTCCGGACGCCTTACGGCGTGCCGCCGTCCTCCACGCACCTTTTCGGCGGGTACGTTCCGGCTCCGGTGTTGGCATGGGCTCGTCAGCGACGTGCAACCCCCCACGAAAGGAAGCCCGTTGCGCAGCTACCGGAAGCTCCTCAAGAGAACCACCGCCGTCGGCGCGATCGCCCTGGCCGCCTTCAGCCTCCAGCCCGGCTCGGCCTCCGCGGCCCCCGCCCCCGACCCGTCCGGGTCCCACACCAAGGTCGTCGGCGGCACCAAGGCCGAACAGGGTGAATACCCCTTCATGGTCCGGCTGTCGATGGGCTGCGGCGGCGCCCTCTACGCCAAGGACATCGTGCTCACCGCGGCGCACTGCGTCGACGGCAGCGGCGACAACACCTCCATCACCGCCACCGCGGGTGTGGTCGACCTGGAGGACTCCAGCGCCGTCAAGGTGAACTCCACCAAGGTCCTCCAGGCCCCCGGCTACAACGGCAAGGGCAAGGACTGGGCACTGATCAAGCTCGCCAAGCCGATCGACCTGCCGACCCTGAAGATCGCCGAGAACGACAAGCTCAACAACGGCGACTTCGAGATCGCCGGCTGGGGCGCCGACAAGGAGGGCGGCGACCAGCAGCGCTACCTCCTCAAGGCGACCGTGCCGTTCGTGGACGACGCCACCTGCCAGAAGGCCTACGGCGACCAGCTCACGCCCGGCGACGAGATCTGTGCCGGCAAGCTGGACACCGGCGGCATCGACACCTGCCAGGGCGACTCCGGCGGCCCGATGTTCCGCAAGGACGACGCCGGCGAGTGGCTCCAGGTCGGCATCGTCTCCTGGGGCGAGGGCTGCGCACGGCCCGGCAAGCCCGGTGTCTACAGCGAGGTGAGCACCTTCGCCGCGGACATCAAGAAGGCCGCGGGCGAGCTCGGCGGCTGACCGCACCACCCACGCACACCACGGCCCGGGGAGCAGCGGCTCCCCGGGCCGTGGTGTGTCCGCGTGCCCGACCCCGGTCCGGGACTTTGGTCCCGCGCCCGCGGGACCTTGGTCCGCCCGCGCCGGGGACCAAACTCACCCCTCCGGCCGGGCCCTGTGGCGCCGGCGACGGTCCTAGGGCCCATGGCCGCACCCGCGTGCCCCTCCCTAGCGTGGACGGCATGTCCACCGAGCCCCGCACCCGGCCCCCGGCGCGCGACCGCGACCACCGCGTGACGGTCGCCGCCGTCCTGCTCCTCGCCGCCTGCGCCGCGGCCCTGGCCTACGTCCTGCTGGGCGGCCACCGCCACGGCCCCGTCGCATCGGAGTCGACCGCCGACGGCCCCGCCCGCACCGTCCTGGACCAGGGCCCGTCCGACGGATCAGGGGCGGACGCCCCCTAGGGTCTGTCCGGTGGGTCATGGCCGGGTCCGCGGCGTCTGGCACGGCACCTCGCGGCGTTGCCGAAACGTCCCGAGAGCTCCGCTATCGAGACGCTCCGGCGCCTTGCGATGCACCGCACCAGACGCCGCGGCCCATCCGACCCTGACCCACCGGACAGACCCTAGGCCGCCGAGGAGGGAAGGAGGAGGCGAGCGATGCCGATCAGCGTGGTCGTCGCGGACGACCAGGAGATGGTCCGCACCGGGTTCCGGATGATCCTGGAGAGCCGGGACGACATCGAGGTCCTCGACGACGTCGTCGACGGCGAGGCCGCCCTCGAAGCCGTCGACCGGCTGCGCCCCGACGTACTGCTGCTGGACATCCGGATGCCCGGGACCGACGGCCTGGAGGTCACCCGCCGGCTCACCGAGCGCGCCGCCGCCCACCCCGAGTACGGCGGGCGGCCCCGGATCGTCATCGTCACCACCTTCGACCTGGACGCCTACGTGCACACCGCGCTGCACGGCGGCGCCTCCGGCTTCCTGCTCAAGGACGCCAGCCCCGCCCTGCTCGTGGAGGCCGTACGGGCCACCGCCGTCGGCGACTGTCTCGTCTCGCCCGCGATCACCGTCCGGCTGCTGCGCGAACTGGCCCCCGCCACCGGCCGCGGCGCGCCGGCCCGCACCCCCGCCGAACCACTCACCGAGCGCGAAGTGGACGTCGTACGGGAACTGGCACGCGGCCGGACCAACGCCGAGATCGCCGACCGGCTGTACGTCTCGCTGTCCACGGTCAAATCCCACCTGGCGCACGTACAGACGAAGCTGGCCGCCCGCAACCGCGTGGAGATCGCCGCGTGGGCCTGGGAGAGCGGGCTGACCGCGGGGAGCACATGAGCGAGCACCGCGGGAGACGCAGATGAGCCCGATGTCGGGCTGGGCCCGCAGCCACCCCGGGCGCGCCGTCGCCGCCAAGGCCGTCCTGGCGGCGGTACTGCTGTTCCTGGTCGGTGTGGAGACCGTGGTGCTGGCCCGCCAGCCCACCCGCCCGCACGCCATCGTCGTGGCCACCGCCGTCGTCGTCTGCCTGTGCGCGGTGCCGTTCGC
This sequence comes from Streptomyces sp. NPDC059008, assembly GCF_042749045.1. Lineage (NCBI taxonomy): Bacteria > Bacillati > Actinomycetota > Actinomycetes > Kitasatosporales > Streptomycetaceae > Streptomyces > Streptomyces sp. NPDC059008. The sequence goes on from NZ_JBHYJC010000033.1 coordinate 27,919, forward strand.
CCGGATCCCGCCGACAGTACGGGCCTGGACGGCGGCCGCCGTCTCGCTGACCGCCTCGGCGGTGCTGATCGCCGGGCAGCACGCCCTGAAGGCGTGGGGCCTGGGGGAGGGGATCGCGCTGCTGGTCCTGCTGACCGCCGTGGTCCACCGCGCCCCCGGCCGCACCGCCGCCCTCCTCGGCCCGATGCTCGGCCTGTCCTGCGTCCTCGCCCCGATGCGCGACATCCGGCTGGGCGTCTTCACCGTCGTCTACGGCGTGCTCACCGTGGTCGTCGCCGCCTACTCGATGATCCTGCGCCTCCAGGACGCCCAGCGGCTGCGCGACCTGGCGGCCGTACGGGCCGCCGAGCGCCTGGAACTGGCCCGGGAACTGCACGACCTGGTCGCCCACCACGTCACCGGCATCGTCGTCCAGGCCCGCGCCGCCCGCTTCACCGCCCTCGACGGGACGCCGGCGGGCGCCGCCTTCGAACGGATCGAGACCTCCGGCGGCGAGGCGCTGGGCGCGATGCGCCGGCTGGTGCGGGTGCTGCGCGAGCCCGGCGCGCAGACCCGGCCCGTCGCCGGGCTCGCCGAGGTCCGCGCGCTGACCGACGCCTTCGCCCGCACCGGCCCGCCGGTCGTGCTCTGCGTGGACCGGCGCGCCGCCGACGCCCTGCCCGCCGACGTGGCCGCGGCGGTCCACCGCATCGTGCGCGAGGCACTGACCAACGTCCGCAAGCACGCGGCGGACGCCACGGCGGTACGGATCGGGCTGCGGCCGGTCGCCGGCGGCGTGGAACTGCGCGTCGCCAACGACGGCGGCACCCCGGCCCGGCTCTGCGAACAGGCCCGCGGCGGAGGCTTCGGGCTGGCCGGACTGACCGAACGGGCCGAGGCGATGGGCGGCCGGCTCGCCGCGGGCCCCGCCGCGGAGGGCGGCTGGGAGCTGATCGCCGCACTGCCCCTGGACGGCGACCGGCCCGCCTGACCCCCGGCGGCGACATCTGTCCAACACCTGCCCCTCCTTTGTCCATAGGCGCACCCCCCGCCCCGGCAGCACGCTGTCCGCCGACAGCCAGTGCACGCCCGAAGGGGAGGACAGCGCGCGTGAACCCACAGACAGGTGCCCCGCGCGGGCCCAGCCGCAGAAAGCTCGTCGCCGCCACCGCGCTCGCCTCGGTCGCCGGCGCCCTGCCGCTCGGCGCGTCCCCCGCCGCGGCCGCACCCCGCGCGGGCGAGCGGGTGCTGCGGTCCGACGCACTGGAGGTCCGGGTCGACACCGCCTTCCCGCGCATCGTCTCCTACACCGACCGCGGCACCGGCGCCGTGCTGCACGGCCAGGAGACCGCCCTCACCCAGGTCCTCGTCGACGGCACCGCCCGCACCCCCCACGTCACCCACCAGGCCCGCGCCGACCGCGCCACCTACACCCTCACCTTCGACGGCGGCACCGAGATCACCGTCGAGATCGCCGTCCAGGGATGGCGGACCACCTGGCGCGTCACCGAGGTCACCGACACCCCCGCGCTGCGCGTCGGCACCCTGGAGATCCCTGGCCTCGCCCTGCTCAGCGTCCGCAGCGACCAGCCCGGAGCCGCCCTGCTGGCCGCCCGCATCGAACTGGACAAGGCCAAGAGCGGCGACACCCTGATCCAGGTCTCCGACACCACCCCCGCCGAGGCCGCACCCACCGGCTGCGCCTACGCCGTCGTCGCCACCGACCAGCTGGCCGCCGCCGTCGAGACCAACACCGTCCACGACACCCCCACCGGCGCCACCGCCTGGGAGAACGGCCGGCTGACGCGGCAGACCCTCAAGGGCGACGGCTTCGTCAAGGCGCAACTGGTCCCCGGCCAGTGGACCCACCGGGCGGCCGGGCAGGCCGTGGCCGCCACCGATCCGCTGCCGCAGGCCACCGTCATCGTCACCCGCGACCGCAACGGCGACGGCCGCACCGACTGGCAGGACGCCGCCATCGCGCTGCGCGACATCATGGTCGTGCCGCTGGGCGCCGACGAACAGCACCTGCGGGTGGTCGCGCACATCCCGTTCAACTTCGCCAGCCAGGCCACCAACCCGTTCCTCGCCACCCTCGACAACGTCAAACGGATCGCGCTGGCCACCGACGGACTGCGGCAGTTCACCCTCCTCAAGGGCTACCAGTCCGAAGGCCACGACTCCGCGCACCCCGACTACGGCGGCAACTACAACGAGCGGGCCGGCGGCCTCGCCGACCTCAACGCCCTGGTCCGCGCCGGCAAGAAGTGGAACAGCGACTTCGCGGTGCACGTCAACGCCACCGAGTCCTACCCCGTCGCGCACGCCTTCTCCGAGACGCTGGTGGACAAGGACGACAAACAGTGGGACTGGCTCGACCAGTCCTACCGCATCGACGCCCGCCGCGACCTGGTCTCCGGCGACATCGCCCGGCGCTTCGCGCAACTGCGCCAGGAGACCGACCCGGCGCTCAACACCCTCTACCTCGACGTCTTCCGCGAATCCGGCTGGAACTCCGACCGCCTCCAGCGCCATCTGCGCGACCAGGGATGGCACGTCACCACCGAATGGGGCCACGGCCTGGAACGCTCCGCCCTGTGGTCGCACTGGGCCACCGAGACCGACTACGGCCCCGACACCTCCCGCGGCATCAACTCCCAGCTGATCCGCTTCCTGCGCAACCACCACAAGGACGTCTTCGCCGACAAGTGGCCCACACTGCTGGGCATCGGCCGGATGGGCAACTTCGAGGGCTGGGTCGGCAAGACCGACTGGCACGCCTTCCACACGATCATCTGGACCGAGGCGCTGCCCGCCAAGTACCTCCAGGCGTACCCCATCAAGACCTGGGGAGCCCACGAGATCACCTTCGAGGGCCCCACCCGGACCTCGGTCAGCGACGCCGCAGGCACCCGCAAGATCACCACCGACGGCCGCCTGGTCTACGACGGCGGCACCTACCTGCTGCCCTGGGAGCCCCGCCGCGCCACCGACCCCGGCAAGCTCTACCACTACAACCCCCGCGGCGGCACCACCAGTTGGGCCCTGCCCCGCGGCTGGTCGTCGGCCACCACCGTGTACGCCTACCGGCTCACCGACCAGGGCCGCACCCAGGAGACCCCGATCCCCGTCACCGGCGGCCGGATCACCCTCACCGCGCAGCCCGGCGTCGCCTACGTCGTCCACCGCGACCGGGCCCCCGCCCAGGGCGGCCCCGACTGGGGCGAGGGCACCGCGCTGACCGACCCCGGCTTCCACTCCGGAAACCTCGACGCCTGGCAGACCACCGGCCCGGCCTCGGTGCGGCGCACCGACCTGGGCGACTACGAGCTGGTCGTCGACGCGGGCGGCGCCGCCACCGTCGCCCAGAAACTCACCCGGCTCGCCCCCGGCACCTACGCCGCCTCCGTGCAGATCGAGGTCGGCGCGAAGCCGGGGGAGCGGCGGCGGGCCGCCCTGGAGGTCCGCACCGCCGACGGCGTCACCGCCACCAACTGGACCGACACCTCCACCGCCGGCAACCACGTGGCGGCCGACCGCAAGTCCGGCACCCGCTTCCAGCGCCTCTTCACCCGCTTCACCGTCCCCGAGGGCGGCGGCCCGGTCACCCTCGCCCTCACCGCCGCGGCGGGCCGGGCCCGGGTCCGGTTCGACAACGTCCGCGTCGTCCCCGCCGAACCCACCGCCCAGACAGACGCCCTGGTCCACGAGGACTTCGAGCACGTCCCCCAGGGCTGGGGAGTCTTCGTCAAGGGCGACGCGGGCGGCAGCACCGACCCCCGCACCCATATCGCCCAGCGGCACGCCCCGTTCACCCAGCGCGGCTGGAACGGCAAGGCGGTCGACGACGTCGTCGACGGCCACCAGTCGCTCAAGTCGCGCGGCGAGAACACCGGCCTGGTCTACCGGACCGTCCCGCACACCGTCCGCTTCACCGCCGGCCGCCGCTACCGGGTCACCTTCCGCTACGCGAACGAGACCGCCGGCCAGTACGCCTGGATCACCGCCGTCGACGAGCCCGCACCCCGCGAACTGACCCGCAGCCCCCTGCCCGTCGCCACCCGACCCACCACCCACACCTACGAGTTCACCGCACCCGACCGCGGCGAGGCCTGGGTCGGACTGCGCAAGACCGGCGACGACGGCACGGCGGAGTTCGTCCTCGACGCGTTCGAGGTGCGCGAGGTGTAGGCCGTGGGGGCGGGTCGGTGCGCCCCCACGGCCCCCTCAGCCCTGCGCCGCGCAGGGCCCCAGACCGGGCGCCCCCGCCCCTTCCCCCACGAGGGCCGGGGCGCCCTCCCACTCCCACAGCAGCAGCTCGTTGCGGCCCTCGCGCAGCACCGGGCCCGGCACGAACAGGGCGCGCTGCGGCCCCACGGAACGGTAGCGGCCCAGGCAGAACCCGTTGATCCAGGCGATCCCGTGGCTCCAGCCCGGCAGCACCAGATCGGCGTCCCCGGCCCGCCCGGCCACCGTCACCGTCCCCCGGTACAGCCCCGGATCCCCGCCGGCCCCCGCCACCCCCCGGAACGGGACCCTCGCCAGCGCCCCGGCCTCCTCCAGCGCGTCCAGCCGCAGCCCCCGCGACCGTACGCCGTGCAGATACTGCCGCTCGTGCAGCACCCCGCCCACGATCCCCTTGGACTCGGCCAGCCGCGGCCCGTAATTGACCCGCCCCAGCGACGCCACCCACAACTCCACCGACGCCGGCCCCGCCACCTCCCCGACCACCGCGTCCTCGGTGTCCACCACCGCCCGGCGCTCACCGTCGACGTACACCACCGCCCGGTCCCGCAGCCCGCTCACCCGCAGCGGCCAGCGGCCCCGCGGCCCCGGCACCGCCACCCGGTAGCGGACCAGCCCCCGGTCCACACCCAGCTCCTCGAACGTCGCCGGGACGGCCCCCTCGACCTCGTCGCCGCCCAGCGCCGCCATCACCTCCTCGGCCGGCGCCCACCGCTCCACCACCACCTCCGCCGGAGCCGCCAGCCCCGGCGGCGGCTGGGGCACCTCGGGCAGCGGCCCGTCCGCCCACTGGGCGAGCACCTCCCGAAAGCGCCAGAACTTCTCCGTCGGACGCCCCCGTTCATCGACCGGCGCCCCGTAGTCGTACGACGTGACGGTCGCCCGCAGCTCCCCGTCGTGCAGCTCACCCGCGCGGTTGGCCCCCGCCCACCCGCCGAAGCTGGTGCCGCCGTGCGCCATGTAGATGTTGACCGAGGCACCGCACTCCAGGACCTCGCGCAGCGCCGCCGCCGCGTCCTTGGGAGCGCGCGGGACCTCCGCCCGCCCCCAGTGCGCGAACCATCCGCACCAGAACTCCATGCACATCAGCGGCCCGTCCGGCTGACGGCGCCGCAGCGCCGCGAACGCCTCCCGCGCCCCCGAACCGAAGTTGACGGTGGCGAGCACCCCGGGCACCGACCCGCCGCTGAGCATGTGCTCCTCGGGCCCGTCCGAGGTGAACAGCGGCACCCGCACCCCCAGCGCACGCAGCCGCCCCACAAGGTGCGCCAGATAGCGGGCGTCGCTGCCGTACGAGCCGTACTCGTTCTCCACCTGCACCATGACCACCGGACCGCCGCCCGGCCCGCCGTCCCCCGGGGCCGCCGTGCACTGCCGCGCCACGACCTGCGGCAGCAGCCGCGCGAACCAGGCGTCCACGGCCCGCAGAAACGCCGCGTCCCGCGTCCGCACCCGCCGGCCCAGCGACCCGGTCAGCCAGTGCGGCAGCCCGCCGTTCTCCCACTCCGCGCAAATGTACGGCCCCGGGCGGACGATCGCCCACAGCCCCGCCGCCCGCGCCGCGTCCAGGAACCGGCCCAGCGCCTCGGGGTCGGCGAACTCACCGGGCCGCGGCTCGTGCAGGTTCCACGGCACATACGTCTCCACGCAGTTCAGACCCATCGCCCTCAGCATCGCCAGCCGATGGCCCCACTGCCCCTCGTGCACCCGGAAGTAGTGCAACGCCCCGGACAGCAGCCGCACCGGCCGCCCGTCCAGCGTGAAGTCCCGCTCACCCACCGCGAATTGCGCCACGCCACCCCGCCCCTGTGTCGTCCTGCCGCGTCATCGGTCAGCCTCACCCTCTGGCGGCGCGGCGGTCCATGGACAAAGATCGGCCCTCGTTGGACGGTTCGACGGAGCGGCGGCGGACTCCGCCACCACGGCAGAGGTGCCAGACGACGGGAGGTCCGGGCATGTACCACACCTGGATGCGGTACTTCACCCCGAGCCCGGTCCACCACCGGCTCGGCCTGGTGTGCCTGGGCGTCGGCCTGCAGCACGGCACGCTGCCCACGGTCGGCCCGCGCACCCTCGACCACCACGTCGCCCTCGTCATCAGCGCCGGCCGCGGCTGGTACACCGCCCCCGACGGCCGCCGCCGGCCGGTCACCGCCCCCGCCCTGCTGTGGCTCATCCCCGGCGTACCGCACCACTACGGGGCCGACGCCGAAACCGGCTGGGACGAGAGCTTCGTCGACTTCACCGGACCGGCCGCCGCGACCTACACCGAACTCGGCTACATCGAGCCGGACCGGCCCCTCGTACCACTCGCCGACACCGGCCCGGCCCGGACCGCGGTCGGCCGCATCGCCCGCGCGGCGCGACGCGGCAACCCCCTGCTGGAGGTGGAGACCGCCGCCGCCGTCCACGAACTCCTGGTCGCCCTGCGCCGCGCCCGCGCCGACACCGACGCCGACGGCGACCCCGTCCTGGGCGCCCTGGCCCGGGACGCCTTCCTGCCGCTCACCGTCGCCGAGCACGCCGCCCGGCACGGTATGACCCCCGCCGAACTGCGCACCGCCGTACGGCGCGGCGCCGGCTGCAGCCCCAAGGACTACCTCCTCGGCATCCGGCTCGGCCGGGCCAAGGAACTCCTCATCGGCACCGACCTCCCCGTCGCCGCGGTGGCCCGCCGGATCGGCTACGACGACCCCGCCTACTTCAGCCGCCTGTTCACCCGCCGCGTGGGCACCGCCCCGGTCCGCTTCCGCGACCGCCAGGTCCGCTCCGTCCCCGGCGGCTGGTCCACGCAGATCCCCGACCCCGACGATCCGCCGCTGGTGCGCTGAACCCGGGTGCGCGCTCGCATGGCTGTGCGGGGGCCGGAGGGGACACCCCGTACCCCGTCCTCGGCGCGGGCGCCTCTGGTACGTGCAGAACCCGCCCCGGCGTCCGCTCCGGTCCTGCGGGCGGGGCACGGGGCATCCCCTCCGACCGTCCACGTGGGCGGCTGACCGACCGTACCGATGATGCTCACCACGGCGACGACGTGACGATTGCGGCCAGGTGCGTGTGGTGTCGGACCGTGCCACCGGGCCGCAGACGGGACACACGTAGGCCGGAGGGGACGTACGGGGGTCCGCCCGCAGGACCGGAGCGAACGCCGGGGTGACTTCACCGCGTACCAGATGCGCCCGCGCCGAGGACGGACCCCCGTGCGGCCCCTCCGGCCCCCGCGACACCGACACACCCCGCCCGACGCGACCCCACCGAGCGCAGCGCGACACGACCACTTCAGCCCCGCCCAGAGCCCGCCAAACCCCCGTGCACCGCCCACCGGCCGTACGGCAGCATGTCCCCATGCCCGCACTGCAGCGCGACGAGGCGCAGACCCGAGCCCGACTCATCGACGTCCACCGCTACGCCGTCGAACTCGACCTCACCCACGGTGAGGAGCGGTTCGGCTCCCGTACGGTGATCCAGTTCACCGCGCGAGCGGCCGGCGACACCTTCGTCGAGCTCAAGCCCGTCGAGCTGCGCTCCGCCACCCTCGACGGCCACCCGCTCGACCCCGAGGCCCTCGACGACAACCGCCTCCCGCTCACCGGCCTGACCCCCGGGGACCACGAACTGCGCCTGGACGCCACCATGCGCTACTCCCGCACCGGCGAGGGCATGCACCGCTTCACCGACCCCGCCGACGGCGAGGCCTACGTCTACACCCAGCTGTTCATGGACGACGTCCAGCGCGTCTTCGCCGCCTTCGACCAGCCCGACCTCAAAGCCGTCTTCGAGCTGACCGTCACCGCACCCGAAGGCTGGAGCGTCCTGGCCAACGGCATCACCGAGCACCTCGGCCAGGGCCGCTGGAAGGCCGCCCCCACCCCGCTGATCTCCACCTACCTCGTCGCCGTCGCCGCCGGCCCCTGGCACTCCGTCCGCACCGAACACGCCGGACTGCCCTTCGGCATCCACTGCCGCCGCTCCCTCGCGCCCCACCTGGACGCCGACGCCGAGGAACTCCTCGACCTCACCCGCCGTTGCTTCGACCGCTACCACGAGATCTTCGAGGAGCCCTACCCCTTCGACTCCTACGACCAGGCCTTCGTCCCCGAATTCAACGCCGGCGCCATGGAGAACCCGGGCCTGGTCACCTTCCGCGACGAGTTCGTCTTCCGCTCCGCCGTCACCGACACCGAGCGCCAGACCCGCGGCATGGTCATCTCCCACGAGATGGCCCACATGTGGTTCGGCGACCTGGTCACCCTCCAGTGGTGGGACGACATCTGGCTCAACGAGTCCTTCGCCGAGTACATGGGCTACCAGGTCCTGGCCGAAGCGACCCGTTTCACCGACACCTGGACCGACTTCGCCGTCGCCCGCAAGGGCTGGGGCTACGACGCCGACCAGCGCCCCTCCACCCACCCCGTCGCCCCCACCCCCGAGGACGTCCCCGACACCGCCTCCGCCCTCCTCAACTTCGACGGCATCTCCTACGCCAAGGGCGCCTCCGCCCTGCGCCAGCTCGTCGCCTGGATGGGCAACAAGGACTTCCTCACCGGCATCAACGACCACTTCGCCCGGCACCGCTTCGGCAACGCCACCCTCGCCGACTTCATCGACTCCCTCGCCCGTGCCACCGACCGCGACGTCCACGCCTGGGCCGCGCGCTGGCTGCGCACGACCGGAGTCGACACCCTCACCCCCGAGGTCCGCGAAGGCGCCGACGGCCACTGGAGCCTGACCGTCCACCAAGCCGGAAGCGCCGACGGCACCCGCCCCCACCACCTCACCGTCGGCCTCTACGACCACGACCCGCACACCCCCGGCCGCCTCCTCCCGCGCGCCCCGCTCTCCTGGGACCTGCCCCACGCCGGCGACCACAGCGCCACCGGCGGCCGCCCCGCCCTGCTCCTGCTCAACGACCAGGACCTCACCTACGCCAAGGTCCGGCTCGACCCCCGCTCCTGGGACACCGCCCTCGCCGCCCTGTCCGGCCTCCCCGACCCGCTGACCCGCGCCGTCGTGTGGAACGCCGCCCGCGACATGGTCCGCGACGGCGAACTGCCGCCCACCGCCTACCTCGACGCCGCCCGCGCCCACCTCCCGCACGAGACCGACCTCGCCATCGTCCAGGGCGTCCTGGCCTTCGCCCGCACCCAGATCGCCGACCGCTACCTGACCGCCCAGGAGCGCCACACCGCCCTGACCACCCTCACCGCCCTCAGCCGCGACATACTCCGCCGCACCGAAGGCCCCGAGAACGGCGCCGCCACCGGACTGCGGCTGGTCGCCGTCCGCGCCCTGATCTCCAGCGCCACCACCCCCGAAGGCATACAGGACTGGCTCGACGACGGCAGCGTCCCCGGCGGCCCGCACCTCGACCCCGAACTGCGCTGGCGCATCCTCGGCCGGCTCGCCACCCTCGGCGCCACCACCCCCGCGCTCATCGACGCCGAACTCACCCGCGACCCCAGCGCCACCGGCCGCGAGGGCGCCGCCCGCTGCCACGCCGCCCTCCCCGACCCCGCCGCCAAACAGGCCGCCTGGGACGCCCTGTTCACCACCGACGAGACCGGCGGGAAACCAGTTCTGTCCAACTACCTCTTCACCGCCACCGCCACCGGCTTCTGGGCACCCGAGCACCACGACCTGCTCCGCCCCTACGTCGCCCGCTACTTCGCCGACGTACCCGCCCTCGCCGCCGCCCGCGGCCCGGCCCTCGCCGCCGCCGCCGGCCGCGACGCCTTCCCCGCCGTCGTCGTCGAGGAGGACACCCTCCGCCTCGGCTCGAGCTGCCTCGCCGACGGCGACCCGACCCCCGCCCTCCGCCGCAAGCTCATCGACCAACTCGACGACCTGCGGCGCGCATTGGCGGTACGGGCCGCCGCGACGGGCAGCGGCGCATAGCGCACACCCCCGCACAGCGGGTGCCGCCGGACCGGCAGCCGGCGGCACCCGAACACTGCGGTACACCCGTACCACTTTCGGGTGGTATGACCGCAAGCGCTGGATGCGCAGCGTACCGGAGCAGTAACTTAGGGCCGCCTCACGACTGTCCGAACGGATGGCCTTCGCGGCGCAGCCCGAACGCCCCTCACGGAAGAGCGCCTCCATGTCCGTGCCCCCTGCCGGCACCGCCCTCGCAGGCGGCACCAACGGCCCCCGCGCACTGCGCCCCCTCCTCGACACCGTCCTCGACGCCCTCACCACCGGCGCCGAGGACCGCGCCGGCCCCCTCCCGGCCGGCGGCCCCGACGCCGTCGCCCGCGCCGTACACGACGCCTGCCACCCCCTGCTGCCCGAGCACGGCACCGGACCGCACGCCGCCCTGCGCACCCTCGTCCACACCCTCGCCGCCGGCGCCGCCGACCCCGCCGACCCCCACTGCGCCGCCCATCTGCACTGCCCGCCACTGGCCCTCGCCACCGCGGCGGACCTCGCCGCCGGCGCCCTCAACCCCTCGATGGACTCCTGGGACCAGGCCCCCGCCGCCTCCGCACTCGAAGCCCTCACCAGCCGCGCCCTCGCCCGGCTCGTCTACCCCCAGGCCACCGCCCCCGACGCCCTGGTCACCACCGGCGGCACCGAATCCAACCAGCTCGGCATCCTCCTCGCCCGGGAGACCGCCGCCGGCCACGCCCCCCTCCAGATCGTCTGCGGCGCCAACGCCCACCACTCCATCCACCGCTCCGCCTGGCTCCTCGGCCTGCCGCAGCCCCTCACGCTCCCCACCCCCGACGGCACCCTCGCCCCCGACACCGTCCACACCTGCCTGGCCAACCTCACCGGACACACCGGCCCGGTCCTCCTCACCGCCACCGCGGGCACCACCGACTCCGGCGCCATCGACCCCCTCCCCGCCCTCGCCGACCTCGCCGAACACCACGGCGCCCGCTTCCACATCGACGCCGCCTACGGCGGCCCCCTCCTCTTCAGCGACACCCACCACACCGCCCTCGAAGGCCTCACCCGCGCCCACACCGTCGCCCTCGACCTGCACAAACTCGGCTGGCAACCCGTCGCGGCCGGTCTCCTGGCCGTCCCCGACCCCGCCACCCTCGCCCCCCTCACCCACCAGGCCGACTACCTCAACGCCGACGACGACACCGAAGCCGGCCTCCCCGACCTCCTCAGCCGCTCACTGCGCACCACCCGCCGCCCCGACATCCTCAAAATCGCCGTCACCCTCAAAGCCCTCGGCCGCCACGGCCTCGGCGAACTCGTCGACCGCACCCTCGCCGCCGCCCAGGCCCTCGCCGACCTCATCGAGGCCCACCCCCACTACGAACTCCACTCCCGCCCCACCCTCAGCACCGTCCTCTTCCGCCCCACCAACGCCGACGACACCACCCTCGCCACCATCCGCCGCACCCTCCTCACCGACGGACAAGCCGTCCTGGGCCGAGCCACCACCCCCACCGGCCTCTGGCTCAAGGCCACCCTCCTCAACCCCCACACCCAAACCGGAGACCTCACCACCCTCCTCAAACTCGTGGAAGGCCACATCCCCCGATGAGCACCGCTCCCGAAACCCCCATCACCACCCACACCGCGAGCCCCGAGGAACCCCTCGACCTCGCCGGCATCGGCATCGGCCCCTTCAACCTCTCGCTCGCCGCCCTCGCCCACCCCCTCACCCAACTGCGCACCGCCTTCTACGACCAGCGCCCCACCTTCCGCTGGCACCCCGGCCTGCTCATCGACGGAGCCACCCTCCAAGTCCCCTTCCTCGCCGACCTCGTCACCCTCGCCGACCCCGCCAGCCCCTGGAGCTTCCTCAACTACCTCAAGACCCGCCAACGCCTCTTCCCCTTCTACTTCGCCGAGCGCTTCCACATCCACCGCGCCGAATACGACGCCTACTGCCGCTGGGTCAGCGAGAACCTCCCCAGCCTCCACTTCGGCCACCAGATCGACGCCGTGCGCTGGAACCCCGAACACGAGGCCTTCGAGGTCGACTTCACCCAACTCGGCACCGAAGGCGAAGCCGAAGCACTCGGCCGCACCTACGCCCGCAACCTCGTCCTCGGCATCGGCACCACCCCCCACATCCCCGTCCCGCTCCGCCCGCTCGCCGACGCCCCCGCCGTCCCCGTCATCCACTCCGCCGACTACCTCGACCACCGCGAGCAACTGCTCGCCGCCGACCACATCACCGTCATCGGCGCCGGCCAGTCAGGCGCCGAAATCTTCCTCGACCAGCTCCGCGCCCGCCCCACCGGCCGCGAAGGCATCCACTGGCTCGCCCGCACCGCCGCCTTCGCCCCCATGGAATACAGCAAACTCGGCCTCGAACACTTCACCCCCGACTACACCCGCTACTTCCACGCCCTCCCCGAACGCGTCCGCGACGACCTCGTCCCGCGCCAGTGGCAGCTCCACAAGGGCATCGACCACGACACCCTCGCCGCCATCCATGACGAGCTCTACCGCCGCACCCTCGACGGCGGATGGCCCGACGCCACCCTCACCCCCGGCGTCTCCGTACGCACCGCCGGCCGCGTCGGCACCACCAAGGTCGAACTCCACCTCGACCACACCCAGCAGGGCACCCGCTCCCGCCTCACCACCGACGCCGTCGTCCTCGCCACCGGCTACCGCGAACGCCGCATGGACACCCTCCTCGCCGCCCTCGACCCCTACGTACGCCGCGACGCCGGCGAGCGCCCCCGCATCGACGCCGACCACCGCCTGGTCCTCGACCCCGGCGTCACCGGCTCCCTCTACGTCCAGAACGCCGAAACCCACACGCACGGCGTCGGCGCCCCCGACCTGGGCCTCGCCGCCTGGCGCAGCGCCACCATCCTCAACTCCCTCACTCAGGCCACCCCCTACCCCCTCCCCACCCGCACCGCCTTCACCACCTTCGGCCTTCCCCAGCCCGCCACGGGCCGGGCCGGCACCGTCCCCCGTCAGGGCTCCACCCTCGTCCCACGCCACTGACCCACGGCGGCGGGTGCCTCCCCGGCACCGCCGCCGCCCTTCAGCCGCAGGGATTGTCATGCCCATGGCTTTGGATGGTGGTCCGCGTCGCCCGGCCGCCGTACCCCCACCGGCCCAAACTCCCACCCCACCCCTCCGCGATATGCAACCCTTCGCCCACCCGCACCCCAAGGAGCCCCCATGACCGACCCCACGCACGACGCCCCCATCGAAGACACCCCCATCGACACCACCCCCGCCACCCCCACCGCCCTGCCCTACGGCACCCCCGACACCCCCCGCCTCGCCGTACGCGGCGAAGCCCGCCTCGAAGTCGACCCCGAGATCGCCCGCATCACCGTCACCGTCAGTGCCCGCGGCACTGACCGCACCGCCGCCCTCGCCGACCTCACCCGCCGCAACGAACAGGCCCTCACCCTCATCAAGAGCTACGGCGACGCCATCGAGAGGCTGGAAACCGGCGCCTTCAGCCTCACCCCCCAACTCACCGAAAAGGGCCGCCACGAACGCATCCGCGCCTACCACGGACGCGTCACCCACACCGCCACCCTCAACGACTTCACCACCCTCGGCGAACTCACCACCCGCCTCGCCGACCTCGACCTCACCCGCGTCGACGGCCCCTGGTGGGCCCTGCGCCACGACTCACCCGCCCACCGCGACGCCCGCACCCAAGCCGTACGCGAAGCCGTCCAGCGCGCCCGCGAATACGCCGAAGCCCTCGGCGCCCGCCTCGACGCCATCGTCGAACTCGCCGACCTCGGCGCCGAGAACTCCACACCCGCCGCCCCCGCCATGCGCGCCTTCGCCGGCTACGGCGGCGCCCCCGTCCAGGAATCCGCCCCCGCCCTCGACCTCGAACCCCAGCGCCAAACCGTCTACGCCCATGTCAACGCGCGCTTCACGATGACCCGCCCCGCGCTGTGACCACACTGTGAGACGCCCCCGCGCGAGGGCGGAAATCTGCTCATCGGAGCGCCATCGCGCGCATTCCAATACTTGTCAACAGCCTTTCACTCAGCGCTCGTTGAGCAGTCACTTCTTCACAGTTCCCTACCGCCCGGTAAGTCATAGAGTCGAAACATGCGCCGAGCAAAGATCGTCTGCACACTGGGACCCGCCACCGACTCGTACGAGCAGATCAAAGCCCTCGTCGAGGCCGGAATGGACATCGCCCGCTTCAACCTCAGCCACGGCACCTACGCCGACCACGAGGCGCGATTCGACCGGGTCCGCAAAGCGTCCGAAGAAACCCGCCGCAGCGTCGGCATCCTCGCCGACCTTCAAGGTCCGAAGATTCGCCTGGGCCGATTCCGTGAAGGCCCCGTACTTCTCGAACGCGACGACGAGTTCGTCATCACCGTCGAACCGTCCACCGAAGGCGACCGCCACATCTGCGGGACCACCTACCCCGGCCTCGCCGCCGACGTCACCACCGGCGAACGCATCCTCGTCGACGACGGCAAGGTGACCCTGGAGGTCACGGGAGTCACCGGCCCCCGCGTCCACACCAAGGTCATCGAAGGCGGCATGGTCTCCGACCACAAGGGCCTCAACCTCCCCGGCGTCGCCGTCTCCGTCCCCGCCCTGTCCGAAAAGGACGAGGACGACCTCCGCTGGGCCCTGCGCTACGGCGCCGACATCATCGCCCTCTCCTTCGTCCGCAGCGGCCGCGACATCGAAGACGTCCACCGCATCATGCGCGAAGAAGAGCGCTTCCTCCCCGTCATCGCCAAGGTCGAAAAGCCCCAGGCCGTCGACAACATCGACGACATCGTCGCCGCCTTCGACGGCATCATGGTCGCCCGCGGCGACCTCGGCGTCGAAATGCCCCTCGAAACCGTGCCGATCGTCCAGAAGCGCGCCATCAAACTCGCCAAGCGCAACGCCAAGCCGGTCATCGTCGCCACCCAGATGCTCGACTCGATGATCGACAACTCCCGCCCCACCCGCGCCGAAGCCTCCGACGTCGCCAACGCCGTGATCGACGGCACCGACGCGGTCATGCTCTCCGGCGAAACCAGCGTCGGCAAATACCCCACCGAAACGGTCAAGACGATGAGCCGCATCGTCGAGGCCGCCGAGGAAGACCTCCTCGCCAAGGGCCTCCCGCCGCTCACCGAGGCCAACAAGCCCCGCACCCAGGGCGGCGCCGTCGCCCGCGCCGCCGCCGACATGGGCGACTTCCTCGGCGCCAAGTTCCTCGTCGCCTTCACCCAGTCCGGCGACACCGTCCGCCGCCTCTCCCGCTACCGCTCGCCGATCCCGCTCCTGGCCTTCACCCCCGACCCGGCCACCCGCTCCCAGCTCAACGTCAGCTGGGGCGTGGAGACCTTCCTCGGCCCGACCGTCAACTCCACCGACGAGATGGTCGCCCAGGTCGACGAGCAGCTGCTGAAGATCGGCCGCTGCCAGAAGGGCGACGTCGTCATCATCACCGCCGGCTCCCCGCCCGGCGTCCCCGGCTCCACCAACCTCGTCCGCGTCCACCACATCGGCGAGGACGACGCCCCGAAGTAGCCCCACCCGCACCACACTTGAACCCGCTGGGCCGAGGAACTGACTGCCGTCCCTGTCAGTACTTCGGCCCGATGTGTTGGTCCATGAGGGCGACGGAGGCGCGCCGGGCGACGGAGATGTTCTCCGCCTTACGGGATTGCCGCGCGGGCTTCCATTCGACGCCGACCTTGTCGAGGGTGTCCGTGTAGAGCCGCAGGATGTCGGCGGACATGTTCGTGAAGAAGTACCGCGGGTACTCGTAGCGCTTGCGCTCGCCGCCGACGATGCGGGTCGTCCAGTTGGTGATCCGGCATCCGTCGGAGTGGATCAGTCCGCGGATGAACTCCCAGGGGTGCTCGTCCACGATCTGCTGTTGCCAGGGCTCGAGAACGATCGACCGATCGTGCTTCTTGCCGGGGCCGTGCTGAGGGAAGAGGCACGGCCAGTGGTGGCTGTAGCTCGTCACCATGACGCAGCCCTCGCGCTGGATGATGCACACGCTGTTCATGGGGCGGACCGTCTTGATCGCCTCGCGGCACGCCGCGATGAGCCCCGGCCAGGCGTCGGCGCACGCGATGCGGAGCGCATACCCCCGCCGTCGTGGCTGTCTGCTGATGCAGCCGTCGCCGAGGTAGAGGCCGAGTAAGTACGCGTATGCCTCGGCCGCTTCGGGCGGTCGTGGTACCGGATCGCACCTCGGGCATTCCGTCTTACGGGAGATCGGCTCGATCCGGGTCTGCCAGGAGCGGATCGCGTACCGGGAAATGCCGGTCTGCTTGCTTACGGCGTTGAGGCTGCGGCCCTGGACTACAAGGGCGAGAGCCCGCTGTCGCGTTGCGATGTCGTACACGCATACGAGACTGGCGTCCGGGGTGTCGACTTGTGGAAGTTCGGGAGGGCGTCACCGGAAAGGGTGACGGGTATCGCGAAAATCGCGACCTTCGAAACGAAGGTAAAGTGCCCCAGGTGGGATTCGAACCCACACTTTCGGCTGTTTGAGAGCCGCCTCTCTAACCAGTTGGAGTACTGGGGCCTTAGAAAGGGAGGGCACCTGCGGCCCTGCGTGCTCCTACCCTACAGGAGCTAGGTAGGCTCATGGGGCACCACCTGCCAGCAAGAGGAGTCCCGTGAGCGCCGCCGAGCCCGAGCAGCCCGTCGCCGATGACGATCAGTCGCATGTCCCGCCGCTGACCACGCGCGTCGTGATCGCCGAGGACGAGGCCCTCATCCGTCTCGATCTCAAAGAGATGCTGGAAGAGGAGGGCTACACCGTCGTCGGCGAGGCCGGGGACGGTCAGACCGCCGTGGACCTGGCCCGGGAGCACCGCCCCGACCTGGTGATCCTGGACGTGAAGATGCCGGTTCTGGACGGTATCTCGGCGGCCGAGAAGATCGCCGAGGAGAGCATCGCGCCGGTGCTGATGCTGACCGCGTTCTCGCAGCGTGAGCTGGTGGAGCGGGCGCGGGACGCCGGTGCGATGGCGTATCTGGTGAAGCCGTTCTCCAAGAGCGACGTGGTGCCGGCGATCGAGATGGCGGTGAGCCGGTTCACCGAGCTGAAGACGCTGGAGAAGGAGGTCGCCGACCTCACGCAGCGGCTGGAGACGCGCAAGCTGGTGGACCGGGCGAAGAGCATTCTGCAGACGCAGTACGGGCTGACGGAGCCGGCCGCCTTCCGGTGGATCCAGAAGACGTCGATGGATCGCCGGCTGTCGATGCAGCAGGTCGCCGAGGCGGTCATCGAGGACGCCGAGGAGAAGAAGCAGAAGAAGGACCAGTAGGAGGCGCGCGTTGCGCGTGGGCGGCCCCGTACCGGTGGATACCGGTACGGGGCCGCTTGGTTGGGGGAGTGGGGTGGTCAGTCCTCGCCCAGGTACGCCTTGCGCACGGATTCGTCGTGGAGGAGCGATTCGCCGGTGCCGGAGAGGGCGATGCGGCCGATTTCCATGACGTGGGCGTGGTCGGCGAGGGAGAGGGCGGCCTGGGCGTTCTGTTCCACCAGGAGGATGGTGGTGCCTTGGGAGCGGAGTTCGCGGATGGTCTCCATGATTTTCTGCATCATGATCGGCGAGAGGCCCATGGAGGGTTCGTCGAGCATGAGGAGTTTGGGGCGGGACATGAGGGCGCGGCCCATGGCGAGCATCTGCTGTTCGCCGCCGGAGAGGGTTCCGGAGGCCTGTCTGCGGCGTTCCCCGAGGATGGGGAAGAGGTCGTAGATCCGCTGGATGTCGGATTCGATGCCGTCGGCGTCTTTGCGGAGGAAGGCGCCGAGCTGGAGGTTCTCGGCGATGGTCAGGCGGGGGAAGAGTCGGCGGCCTTCGGGGGAATGGGCGAGGCCGAGTTCGACGATCTTGTGGGCGGGCACGCCGTTGAGCGGTTGTCCGTCGAAGGTGATCTTTCCGGCGAGCGGCTTGAGGAGGCCGGAGAGGGTGCGCAGGGTGGTGGTCTTCCCGGCGCCGTTGGTGCCGATGAGGGTGACCGCCTGACCTGCTTCGACGGAGAACGAGATGCCCTTGACGGCTTCGATCTTGCCGTAGGCGACGCGGAGGTCCTCGACCTCGAGAAGTGCGGTCATGGGGTGTCTCCGGTCTGCTCCTCGGCCGGCTGGTGGGCCGGCTCCGCGGTGTCGCTGGTGGTGTCCGGTGCCACGGGTTCCCCGAGGTATGCGGCGATGACGCGTTCGTCGGCCTGGACGACGTCCGCGGTTCCTTCGATGAGTTTCTGGCCTTGGACGAGCACGGCGACGCGGTCGCAGAGGTTGAAGATGAACCGCATGTCGTGCTCGATGACGAGTACGGCGGTGCCCTGGTCGCGGATGGCGAAGACGAGCTCCTGGGTGGCGCGGGTCTCTTGCGGGTTCATGCCCGCGGTGGGCTCGTCGAGCAGGAGGAGTCCGGGCTCGCTGGCGAGGGCGCGGGCGATTTCGAGCTTGCGTTGTTCGCCGTAGGGGAGGTTGCGCGCGAGGTGGTCGCGTTTGTGGGCGAGGCCGGTGAATTCCAGGAGTTCCATGGCGCGTTCTTCGCTGCCGAGTTCGGCCTTCTTGAAGCCGGGGCCTCGGAGCAGTGCCGACCAGAGGCCTTCTTTTGTGCGCGTATGCCGGCCTACGAGGACGTTCTCCAGGACGGTCATGTTGGCGAAGAGGCGGATGTTCTGGAAGGTGCGGGCTATGCCGGCCTGGGTGACGAGGTGGGGTTTGCGGGAGAGGCGGGTGCCTCGGTAGCTGACCGCGCCCTCGGTGGGGGTGTAGAGGCCGGTGAGGCAGTTGAAGAAGGTGGTCTTGCCGGCGCCGTTGGGGCCGATGAGGCCGACGATCTCGCCGCTGTTGACGGTGAGGTCGACGCCTCGTACGGCGGTGAGTCCGCCGAAGCGCATGGTGACACCGGAGGCTTCGAGGATGGTGTCGGTGGCGGTGATGGTGGGTGTGGTCATGGTGTCGTCACGCCTTTGCCTTGGTGACGCCGATGGTCGCGTCCGCGTCGGGCAGGCGCTGTTGATCGGGCACGTCGAGCTGGCCGGTCTCGTGGAATTCGAGCTGCTTCCTGCGGTCGGCGATGAGGCCTTCGGGGCGGAAGCGCATCAGCAGGACGAGCGCGATGCCGAAGAGCAGCAGCTGGTAGTCCTGGAGGAAGTCGAGCTTGGCCGGGATGAGGAAGAGCAGGGCGGCGCCGACGAGGGGTCCGCTGAGGGTTCCCATGCCGCCGAGGATGACGGCGGCGAGGAGGAAGGCGGAGTTGGGCGGTTGGGGGCCGGCGAACTGGAACTGTTCGGGCGTCGCCGTGGTGACCACGTGTGCGTGGACGGTGCCGGCGAGTCCGGCGAGGGCGGCGCCGAGGGCGAAGGCGAGGAGCCGGAGCCGGAAGCTGTTGATGCCCATGGCGATGGCGGCGGTCTCGTCTTCGCGGATGGCGATCCAGGCGCGGCCGATGCGGGAGGCCGCGGCGCGTCGGAAGACCATGACGACGAAGGCGGTCACGAGGATCATCAGCAGGTAGTAGTTGCCGTAGGTGGCGATGGGGATGCCGAGGATGTCGTGGGGTTCGCCGAAGTTGAAGCCGAAGATTTCGAGGTTGGGGATGTTGGGGATGCCCATGGCGCCGTTGGTGACGTCGGGGCCCGTGGTGCCGTTGAGGTTGAGCATGGCGATGCGGAAGATCTCACCGAAGCCGAGGGTGACGATGGCGAGGTAGTCGCCGCGTAGGCGGAGGGTGGGGGCACCGATGAGGACGCCGAAGATCAGGGAGGCGGCGGCGCCGGTCAGCAGGGCCGCCCAGAAGGGGAAGCGGATGCCGAGGGCGGATTCGGCGGAGCCGGAGACCAGGGCCGCGGCGTAGGCGCCGACGCCGAGGAAGGCGACGTATCCGAGGTCGAGGAGGCCGGCGAGGCCGACGACGACGTTGAGGCCCAGGGCGACGGTGGCGAAGATCAGGATGTTGGCCCCGATGATCGTGTACTGGTCGGTGTCCTGGGTGAAGGGGAAGCTGGCGGCGGCGAGGAAGGCGGCGCACAGGGCGGGGCCGCGGTGTGCGTGGGTGAGTTCGGTGAGTCGTTTGATCAGTCCTGCCCGGTTGAGGGCGGGGATGGCGATCACCATGAAGAGGAGGTATCCGACGAAGGGCGCGCCGTCGTCGGTGTCGATGCCGTAGGTGAAGGCGAGGAGTCCGGCGGCGAAGGCGGCGGCGATGATGAGGATTTCGCCCCAGCCGGGCAGCTCGCGGGTGCGGCGTGTGACGGGGGAGGCGGCCAGGGCCGCGGTGAACCGCTGCCAGGCGTCCTTGGGCGGTGTCTCCGGGCTGCGGTCGGCGGGGAGGCCGAGCGCGGCGAGGAGGGTGACCAGGGAGGTGACGCCGGCGAGGAAGCCGCCTGGTTCGAGGTTGACCAGGCCGCCGAGTTGGACGGCGATGGCGATGAGGGTGAACCAGGTGGCGGCGAAGGTGGCGAGGGCGGCGAGGAGCACGGGGGCGTTGCGGCCGCCGGGGATGAGCCATTGCAGGCCGCGGATGCCGAGTCCCGCCGCCGCGAGGAGGAGGGTGAGGACGCCGCCGACGAGGGTGAGGAGCTGCAGTCCGGCGGGGGATCCGTAGTAGGTGAGTTCGCCCGGGAAGTCGTTGCTCCAGGTCCAGGCGAGACCGGTGGTGACGGCGGTGGCCAGGGCGGCCGCCGCGGTGGCGATGCGGGCGGGGCGCTCGGGGAGCGGGAGTACGCCCGGGGTGCCGGGTGCGGTGGTCTTGGTGAGGTCCGTGGTCATCGCTATCACGCCCGATCCGCGACGCGTTCGCCCAGAAGACCTTGTGGTCTCAGGAGGAGTACGAGGATGAGGAGGACGAAGGCCCAGACGTCCTTCCAGGCTCCGCCGCCGAATTGCTGCATGCCGGGGATCTCTTCGATGTAGGCGGTGGCGAGGGCTTCGGCGATGCCGAGGACGACGCCGCCGAGCATGGCTCCGTAGATGTTGCCGATGCCGCCGAGGACGGCGGCGGTGAAGGCCTTGAGGCCCATGATGAAGCCCATGCGGAACTGGACCTCGCCGGTGCGCAGCCCGTAGGCGACGGCGGCGACGCCGGCGAAGGCGGCGCCGATGGCGAAGGCGAGGACGATGATCCGGTCGGTGTTGATGCCCATGAGCTTGGCGGTGTCGGGGTCCTGGGCGGTGGCCTGCATGGCGCGGCCGCTGCGGGTTTTGGCGACGAAGAAGCCGAGGGCGATCATGCAGGCGGGGGCGGCGGTGAGGACGAAGAGGTCGCCGCGTTGGACGGTGGCGCCCAGGATCTCGAAGGAGTGGCCCTTGAACTGGGGGAAGACGCGGGCCTGCTTGCCGTCGGGGTACCACTTCCAGATGGCTTGCTGGAGGGCTATGGAAAGGCCGATGGCGGTGATGAGGGGTGCGAGGCGGGGTGCGCCGCGCAGTGGTCGGTAGGCGAACCGTTCGGCCGCGATGCCGACGAGGACGGACACGGCGATGCCGCCGAGGAGCATGATCGGCAGGGCGAGGGCGAGTGAGGTGCCGGCGGGCAGTGCGAGGTAGACGCTGAGTGCGCCGAAGCCGCCGACCATGAAGATCTCGCCGTGGGCGAAGTTGATGAGCTGGACGATTCCGTAGACCATCGTGTAGCCGATCGCGATGAGTCCGTACATCGCGCCGAGGATGAGTCCGTTGGCCAGCTGTTGCGGCAGTTCGCTCACCGCAGGCCTCCGTTGTGTGGGAGTGAGGGGATTCCGGGGTGTCCCGGTGTGCCACGGGCCGCGCCAGGGTCGTTCGTGGCGTCCTGGCGCGGCCCGGGGTGGAGCGGTGTGTCAGGTCGGTCAGCTCTTGTCGAACTTCTTGAATTCGGCGCTGAAGCGGGAGGCCCACTTGCCCTTGTCGACCTGGTAGGCGGTGATCATGGTGTTGGTGGTGTCGCCGTACTTGTCGAAGGCGACGGGGCCGGTGACGCCGTCGAAGCTGACCTTGTTCATGGCTTCGGACACCTTCTTGCGGGCGTCGTCGGGCAGCTTGCCGTCGTTGCCGTCGACGACGGCCTTGACGGCCTGGATGAGGGCCCAGGTGGCGTCGTAGGTGGAGCCGCCGTAGGCCTCGTAGGCCTCCTTGAAGCCGGCTGCCTTGTAGTCGGCGATGAACTTCTTGGCGGAGGGGAGTTCTTCGACGGGCTTGCCGACGGAGGAGGCGTAGTCGCCCTGCGCCTTCTTGTTGAGCTTGATGTAGTCGGCGCTGTACATGCCGTCGCCGCCCATGAGGGGGACGGTGACGCCGCCGTCCTTGAGCTGCTGGCTGAGGGGGCCGGAGGCGGGGTATTCGCCGCCGTAGAAGACCAGGTCGGGCTTGGCGGACTTGACCTTGGAGACGACGGCCTTGAAGTCGCGGTCCTCGGGGCTGACGTGCTCGGTGCCGACGATCTTGCCGCCGAGCTTGGTGAACTGGTCCTTGAAGGAGGAGGCCAGGCCGACGCCGTAGGTCTTCTGGTCGTCGATGATGTAGGCCTTCTTGACCTTCATCTTCTCGTAGGCGTACTGGCCGTCGAAGGCGCCCTGCACCTCGTCGGTGGTGGCGGTGCGGAAGTACGTGGGGAACTGGCGGGCGCGCTTGTCCTTGCGCCAGTCGGGGCCCTGGGTGAGGTCGGGCGTGGTGTTCGCCGGGGATATCAGGGTGAGGTCGTTCTGCTTGGAGACCTGCTGCATGGACTGGGCGACGCCGGAATTGAGCGGGCCGACGATGCCGAGGACGTCCTTGTCGCCGGCGAGCTTGGTGGTGTTCTGCTGGCCGACGTTGGGCAGGGCCTTGTCGTCGAGGGCTTCGAGTTTGAAGGTGACGCCCTTGACCTCGCCCGCCTTGTTGGCGTTGTCGACGGCGAGCTGGGCGGAGTTGCGTATGCCCAGGCCGAGCGCGGAGAGCTCGCCCGTGGTGGGGGCATCGAGGCCGATGACGACGGTTGTCTTGGAGCCGTCGCCGCTCTTGTTGTCGCCGCGGGAGCCGCACGCGGAGAGCGTGAGGGCGCCTGCGGTGACTGCGGTGGTGAGGATGAGCAAGGAACGGTGACGCACGATCAGTCCTTTCCCTGGCGCGGCCATGGCTGTCGCGTGGCCGATTCGCCCGCCGGGCTGTACGTGGTACAGGGATGTCCGTCCTCACAGGGAGCCCGGCGGCGCGGTGACTGGCGGTGACTCTAGAGCGGTGTTCGTCGCGTCGGCAGAGGCGCTGACCAGGATGTGACGCTCTTGTTATGACCGGCTACGAGCGTTTCCCCGTCATGCTCCTTACAGGTGGGACGGACGCGGCGCGGAGGATGAACTTGCACTTCCGTGGGTGAATCTGAACCGGGGTGTCGGTATCGCGTCCGGCTATCGGACGTGGTGGGCGCGGCGGTGCCCCGGCCGGCGCGTCGCCCGGTGCGCGGCTTGGGGCGACAGCGCGCGGATGTTACGCAGCGTTACGGATATGCGGACGGCCCCGCTCCCGAAGTGGGGGCGGGGCCGTGGTCGCCGGCGGCGGGGTGCCGTCCGATTTTGGTCAGCCGCGGTAGGCGTCGGTGTCGACGTCGCGCAGCATGCAGGTCAGACGGGCGGTGCAGACCCGCTTGTCGTGTTCGTCGGTGATCACGATCTCGTAGGTGGCGGTGGAGCGGCCGCGGTGTACGGGGGTGGCGACGCCGGTGACCAGTCCGGAGCGGGCTCCGCGGTGGTGGGTGCAGTTGAGGTCGACGCCGACGGCGAGTTTGGTGGGGCCGCCGTGCAGCATCGAGCCGACGGAGCCGAGGGTCTCGGCCAGGACGGCGGAGGCGCCGCCGTGCAGCAGGCCGTAGGGCTGGGTGTTGCCCTCGACGGGCATGGTGCCCACGACGCGCTCCGGCGCCGCCTCGGTGACCTGCACGCTCATCCGCTCGCCGAGGTGTCCGGCGGAGAAGAGGGCGGGCAGGTCGAGGCCGAGGCCCGCCCACTGGTCGAGGATCTGCTGCGGAAACTTCGTGGTGTTCTGCTCGCCCATGCTTACGGCTCCGTTCGCTCGCCCTGATCGTCGTCGATCCGTGCCTGTTCCTATCAGGCCGCTGAGCGGGCGCTCAGCGCGGGGGTTGTCCGCTGCGGTCGGCGGTCCGGCGGCGGTCAGTGCCGGTGGGGGGACTCCAGGCGGATCACCACGGACTTGGCGGCGGGGGTGTTGCTGGTGTCGGCGGTGTGGTCGAGCGGGATGAGGACGTTGGTCTCGGGGTAGTAGGCGGCCGCGCAGCCACGGGCGGTGGGGTAGTGCACGACGCGGAAGCCGGGTGCCCGCCGCTCGCTGCCGTCGGTCCATTCGCTGACGAGGTCGGTGTAGTCCCCGTCGGCCAGGCCGCGTTCGCGGGCGTCGTCGGGGTGCAGCAGCACCACGCGGCGGCCGTTCTTGATGCCGCGGTAGCGGTCGCTCAGGCCGTAGACGGTGGTGTTGTACTGGTCGTGGGAGCGCAGCGTCTGCAGCAGCAGCCGTCCTTCGGGGACGGTGGGGTAGGTGACGGGCGCGGCGGTGAAGTTGGCCTTGCCGGTGGCGGTGGGGAAGCTGCGGCTGTCCCTGGGGGCGTGCGGGAGGGCGAAGCCCCCGGGGCGGGCGACCTTGGTGTTGAAGTCCTCGAAGCCGGGGATGACATGGGCGATCCGGTCGCGGATCGCCGCGTAGTCCTTCTCGAACTCCTCCCACGGGGTGCGGCTGGTCTCGCCGAGGACGCGGCGGGCCAGGCGGGCGACGATGGCCGGCTCGGACAGCAGGTGGGGGCTCGCGGGCGCGAGGCGGCCGCGCGAGGCGTGCACCATGCCCATGGAGTCCTCGACGGTCACGAACTGCTCGCCGCTCTCCTGCAGATCGCGTTCGGTGCGGCCCAGGGTCGGCAGGATCAGTGCGCGGGCGCCGGTGACCACGTGCGAGCGGTTGAGCTTGGTGGAGACGTGGACGGTCAGCCGGGCGCGGCGCATCGCGGCCTCGGTGACGTCGGTGTCGGGCGTCGCGGCGACGAAGTTGCCGCCCATCGCGAAGAACACCTTGGCCCGGCCGTCGCGCAGGGCGCGGATGGCGCGGACGACGTCGAGGCCGTGCTCCCGGGGCGGCGCGAAGCCGAACTCCTTCTCCAGGGCGTCGAGGAAGGCGGGTGCGGGCCGCTCGAAGATGCCCATGGTGCGGTCGCCCTGGACGTTGCTGTGCCCGCGTACGGGGCACACGCCCGCTCCGGGGCGGCCGATGTTGCCGCGCAGCAGAAGGAAGTTGACGACCTCCTGGATGGTGGGGACGGAGTGCTTGTGCTGGGTCAGGCCCATCGCCCAGCACACGATCGTGCGCTGGGAGGCCAGGACCATGGCCAGGGCGCGGTCGATCTCCTCGCGGGTCAGGCCGGTGGCCCGCAGCGTCTCGTCCCAGTCGTCGTCGGCCCGTGCCAGCCGCGCGAACTCCTCGAAGCCGTGGGTGTGTTCGCGGACGAAGTCCTCGTCGACGGCGCCGTCGGTGGCGAGGACCAGGCGGTTCAGGGCGCGGAACAGCGCCTGGTCGCCGCCGAGGCGCACCTGGAGGAACAGGTCGGTCAGGGCGGTGCCGCCGCCGGCCAGGCCGCGGGGGGTCTGGGGGTTCTTGAAGCGCTCCAGTCCGGCTTCGGGCAGCGGGTTGATCGAGATGATCTTTGTGCCGCCGGCCTTGGCCTTCTCCAGGGCGGTGAGCATCCGGGGGTGGTTGGTGCCCGGGTTCTGGCCGGCGACGATGATCAGGTCGGCCTTGTAGAGGTCCTCCAGCAGGACGCTGCCCTTGCCGATGCCGATGGTCTCCGTCAGGGCGGAGCCGGACGACTCGTGGCACATGTTGGAGCAGTCCGGGAGGTTGTTGGTGCCGAATTCGCGGGCGAAGAGCTGGTAGAGGAAGGCGGCTTCGTTGCTGGTGCGCCCGGAGGTGTAGAAGACGGCCTCGTCGGGGGAGTCCAGGGCGGTCAGTTCCTCGCCGATGAGGTCGAAGGCCTGCTCCCAGGGGACGGGGACGTAGTGGTCGGCGCCCTCGGCCAGGTACATGGGGTGGGTGAGGCGGCCCTGCTGGCCGAGCCAGTAGCCGCTGCGGGTGGCGAGGTCGGTGACGGGGTGCGCGGCGAAGAAGTCCGGGGTCACGCGGCGCAGGGTGGCCTCTTCGGCGACGGCCTTGGCGCCGTTCTCGCAGAACTCGGCGGTGTGGGTCTTGTCGGGCTCGGGCCAGGCGCAGCCGGGGCAGTCGAAGCCGTCGGGCTGGTTGACGCGCAGGAGGGTCAGGGCGGTACGGCGCACGCCCATCTGCTGCTGGGAGATCCGCAGGGCGTGGGTGATGGCGGGCAGGCCGACGGCGGAGTGCTGGGGTTCGCTGACCTGGGGTGCGTCCTGGACGGGGTCCGACGCGGGCGGCTTGCCTGCCATGGCGCTCTCCCTTGAGCCGTGAGCTGGTGCTCGCTCCGCCCTGGCGGCGGATCGTTGCGGTGCGCATCAGATCCTGTCACGGACCGGGCCGGGCGTTGTAGGGGCGGTCGCGGGCGGTGCGGGGCGGCGTTTTCGCGGTGCGGGCCGGGCGGGGTGCGGCGGGGGCCGGGCCGTGGCGGCGGGGATTGTCAGTGGGGCGTGGCAGGATCGGGGGCGTGGCAGCAAAGGCAGCGAAGAAGAGCGAAGCGACCGGCACCGAGGCGGCGGCGGGCGGTCGTCCCCGCCTGCTTCTGATGGACGGGCATTCCATGGCATATCGGGCGTTCTTCGCCCTGCCCGTGGAGAATTTCACGACCGTCACCGGACAACCGACCAATGCGATCTACGGCTTCGCGTCGATGCTCGCGAACACTCTGCGCGACGAGGCGCCCACGCACTTCGCGGTGGCGTTCGACGTCTCGCGCAAGACCTGGCGGTCGGCGGAGTTCGCGGACTACAAGGCGAACCGTTCCAAGACCCCCGACGAGTTCAAGGGCCAGGTCGAGCTGATCGGCGAGCTGCTCGACGCGATGCACGTCAAGCGCTTCGCCGTGGAGGGCTTCGAGGCCGACGACGTGATCGCCACGCTCACGGAGCAGGCCACCGCGCAGGGCTTCGAGGTCTCGATCGTCACCGGCGACCGCGACGCCTTCCAGCTGGTCTCCGATGACGTCACGGTCCTCTACCCCACCAAGGGCGTCTCGGAGCTGACCCGCTTCACCCCGGAGAAGGTCTTCGAGAAGTACGGCCTGACCCCCGCCCAGTACCCGGACTTCGCCGCGCTGCGCGGAGACCCGTCCGACAACCTCCCCGGCATCCCGGGCGTCGGCGAGAAGACCGCCACGAAGTGGATCAACCAGTTCGGTTCGTTCGCGGAGCTGGTGGAGCGCGCCGAGGAGGTCAAGGGCAAGGCGGGCGCCAACCTCCGTGAGCATCTGGAGGCGGTCAAGCTCAACCGCCGGCTGACCGAGATGGTGCGCGACGTCGAGCTGCCCTGCGGTCCGCAGGCGCTGGTCCGCGAGGCCTACGACCGCGAGGCGCTCACGGTCTTCCTCAACGCCCTGGAGATCCGCAACCAGGGCCTGCGCGACCGGCTGCACGCCGTCGACCCCGGTGCCGCCGAGGCCGCCGAAGAGGTCGCCCCGGCCGCGGGCGTCGAGGTGGACGGCACGGTCCTGGGCACCGGCGAACTCGCTCCGTGGCTGGCCGAGCACGCCGCCGGCCCGCTGGGCGTGGCCACCGTCGACGTCTGGAGCCTCGGCAGCGGCAGCGTCGCCGAGGTGGCGCTGGCCACCCCCGACGGCCCGGCCGCGTGGTTCGACCCCGCCCAGCTGGACGAGGCCGACGAGCGGGCCTTCGCCGCCTGGAGCGCGGACGCGGCCCGCCCCAAGGTGATGCACAACGCCAAGGGCCTGATGCGGGTCTTCGGCGAGCACGGCTGGCGCATCGACGGCGTCACGATGGACACCGCGCTGGCCGCCTATCTGGTCAAGCCCGGCCGTCGCTCCTTCGCCCTGGACGCGCTGTCCATCGAGTATCTGGGACGCGATCTCGCCCCGGCGGCCGCCGGCGACGGGCAGCTGGCGTTCGGCGCGGACGAGGAGGCAGAGGCGGACGCCCTGATGGGCCAGGCCCGTACGGTCCTCGACCTTGGCGTGGCGTTCGAGACGAAGCTGGCGGAGGTCGGTGCGGCCGAGCTGCTGCGTGACGTGGAGCTGCCGACCAGCGAACTGCTGGCCCGGTTGGAGCGGGCCGGTATCGCCGCGGACCGGGGCTGGCTGGAGCGCATGGAGCAGCAGTTCGCCGGTGCCGTGCAGCAGGCCGTGAAGGAGGCGCACGACGCCGCGGGCCACGAGTTCAACCTCGGCTCGCCCAAGCAGCTGCAGGAGGTCCTCTTCGGCGAGCTGGGCCTGCCCAAGACCAAGAAGACCAAGACCGGCTACACCACCGACGCCGACGCCCTGGCCTGGCTGGCCGCGCAGACCGAGAACGACCTCCCGGTGATCATGCTCCGCCACCGTGAGCAGGCCAAGCTGCGCACGACGGTCGAGGGGCTGATCAAGACCATCGCCGCGGACGGCCGGATCCACACCACCTTCAACCAGACCGTGGCCGCGACCGGCCGGCTGTCGTCCACGGACCCCAATCTGCAGAACATCCCGGTGCGTACGGACGAGGGCCGGGCGATCCGCCGCGGCTTCGTCGTCGGCGAGGGCTTCGAGTCCCTGCTGACGGCCGACTACAGCCAGATCGAGCTGCGGGTGATGGCCCACCTCTCCGAGGACGAGGGCCTGATCGAGGCGTTCACCTCCGGCGAGGACCTGCACACCACGGTCGCCTCCCATGTCTTCTCGGTCGCCACGGAGCAGGTCGACGCGGAGATGCGCCGCAAGATCAAGGCGATGTCCTACGGCCTGGCGTACGGCCTGTCGGCCTTCGGCCTCGCCCAGCAGCTGGGCATCCAGCCCGATGAGGCCCGCAAGCTGATGGACAACTACTTCGAGCGGTTCGGCGGAGTGCGCGACTACCTCCGGCGCGTCGTGGAGGAGGCCCGCGCCACCGGCTACACGGAGACGATGCTGGGCCGCCGCCGCTATCTGCCCGACCTCAACAGCGACAACCGCCAGCGCCGCGAAATGGCCGAGCGGATGGCGCTGAACGCCCCGATCCAGGGCACCGCCGCGGACATCGTCAAGATCGCGATGCTGCGGGTCGACGCGGCGCTGCGGGCAGCGCAGCTGCGGTCCCGGATGCTGCTCCAGGTCCATGACGAAATCGTCGTCGAGGTGGCCCCCGGCGAACGCGAGAAGGTCGAGGAGCTCCTCCGCCGGGAGATGGCCGCGGCCGTCGAGCTGCGCGCCCCGCTGGACGTCTCGGTCGGCTCGGGCAAGGACTGGGAATCGGCGGCGCACTGACCGACCGCGGGGGCCGGGCCGGCTCCGGCCCCCGTTCCGGTCCGCCCCCGGTCCGGGCCCACGGCTCAGCCGCGGACCTGCACGGACCGGCCGGACACACCCTCGCCCCCGGTCGGCCGTGCCCGGCGTGCCCGCCGCTGCAGCAGCCGTACGGCCACGGCGTACAGCGCCAGCCCCACAACGAGGCCCGCGCCTGCGCCGAAGAGCACCGTCGGAATGTAGTTCGGCCAGCTCACGGCGTCGTCGTAGACGGCGTGCGCCCGTAGGGTCCGGTGTGCCGCGCCGAGCACCACGCACAGGGCGATCGGCGCGGTCAGCAGCAGCCGCAGCCCCACGGTCAGCGAGGGCACGGCGCCCGGGTCGGGTGCGGCGGCCACGGCCCCCGCGGGCCCGCCCGCGCCCCGCAGCGCCGACCACCCGAACCACCCCATGGCCACCAGCGCCAGCGCCGAGGTGCCGTACTGCACATACGTCGCCACCGGCAGACCGCCCACGATGTCGTTCAGGCCGGGCACCAGGCGGGTGCCCCAGCGGCCCGGGTGGGTGAAGGCGTCCCACACGACATGGGTCGCCGCCCCGAGCACCGCCGAGACGAGGAACCAGCCCGCCAGCGCGGCGAGTTCACGGGGCCCGCGCGGTCGCCGGGGACGGCCCCGCAGCAGTGTGTGCGTCCGCTCCCGCCAGGCCCGGGGCAGCAGCGCAAGGGCCGGCTCGCGCAACAGCAGCCAGCCGCCGACCAACGCCGCGGTGACCAGGACGTCCACCGTCAGCACGCCGGTCAGCGAGTGGGTGACGTCGCCGAACTCCATGGCGCCCGGCACCGCGGTGTCCGCGTAGTACGTCATGTCCGGTGCGAACGACCCCGCGACGAGCGCCGAGGGGATCAGCGGACCACGGGCCGTGCCATCCCGCCGGATGGCCGGGAGCACGGCGGCGGCATGGCTGAGCGTGAACGGCATGAGCGTCTCCTTGAACGATTCGGATCATTATGTGTCCGATGACGGTGGTAGCTGCCGGGCCCGAGTTGTCGTAGTGTCGCCTGAGTTGACGCGCCGGGGGGCGCGAGACCGCGCGGGCGACGCGGGTCAGGCACAGCGGAGGGGACCACGTATGGCAGCCACATTCCGACGGCGCCTTGTTCGGGGAGCGGCCTCGACGGCCGTGGCGGCCCTGGTGCTCGCCGCCCTGACGGCCTCTCAGGCCCCGGCCGCCACCGAGAGCACGGCCGCCGGGGAGAGCGGGCCGACCCCGCCCCCGGCCGACACCCCCATCGACGGCGGCTCGGCGTACTACACCGATCTGCCGCCCCTCAACAGCCCGGTGCCGCCGAGCGGTTCGCACCGCCCCAAGGACGGCCCCGTCGTCACCGGCCCCGCCCAGGCCGGCATCCCCGCCACCGTTCTGGCCGCGTACAAGAAGGCCGAGTCCCGGATCGACGGGTCCGATCCCGGCTGCCGCCTGCCCTGGCAACTGCTCGCCGGAATCGGCAAGGTCGAATCCGGCCAGGCGCGCGGCGGAGCGGTCGACGCCGAGGGCACCACCCTCCAGCCGATCCTCGGCCCGCAGCTCAACGGCCACGGCTTCGCGCGGATCACCGACACCGACGGCGGCCGCTACGACGGCGACCTCACCCATGACCGTGCCGTGGGCCCGATGCAGTTCATCCCCTCCACCTGGTCCAGCGGCGGCCACGATGGCGGCGGTTGGGGCGCCGACGGCAACGGCGACGGCAAGAAGGACCCCAACAACGTCTTCGACGCGGCGCTCGCCGCCGGCCACTACCTGTGTGCCGCCGGCCGCGACCTGTCGACCCCACAGGACCTCGACCGCGCGATCCTCGGCTACAACAACTCCGAGGAATATCTGCGGACCGTGCTGTCCTGGTACGCCTTCTACCGCACCGGCACCTACGAGGTGCCGGACGGCAAGGGCGTACTCCCCGTCCAACGGGGCGGCAACGGCGCGCACGGCGGCGACCGGACCGAAGGGCGCACCGGCAAGGGCCACGGCCGGGGCACCGGCGCCGGCCACCACCCAGGCAAGCTCGAGCCGCACGGACCCGGCAAGCCCGAGCCGGACGGCCCCGCCGCACCGAAGCCGCACGGACCCGCCAAGCCGGACAAGCCCGCCGAGCCCGGCGGCACCGACTCCGCACCGGGCGGCACGGACCCCCACAAGCCCGGCCCCAAGCCACCCACCGAGCCCGCCCCGCTCACCGCCCTGGTACGGGTCGGCGACAAGGACGTGAGCGCCACCGCGGGCACCGAGTTCGCCGCATCGCCGCGGGTACGGGCCGAGGACGCGGCGGGCAAGCCGGTCGCCGGCGCCCCCGTCCGCTTCACCCTCCCCGCAGCCTCCGGTGCCCGTTTCCCCGACGGCGCCACCGCCGTCACCGTCACCACCGGCAAGGACGGCCTGGCCACCGCGCCCACGCTGCACGCGGGCGACAAGGCCGGCGCCTTCACCATCCGGGCGACGGCCGTCGCCCGCACCGTGCCCGCCGTCGCCTTCGGCGCCACCGTCGAGGCGGCCCCGGCGCCGAAGGCCGACCGGCTCGCGCGCACCTCGGACAAGGAGCTGACGACGACCGCCGGCCAGGCGTTCGAGGCCGGCGCGGTCGAGATCAAGGCGACGTACCAGGGCAGGTTCGCGGCGGGGGTGCCGGTCACGGCGACCCTGGTCACCGACGACCCGGACAAGCCCGTGGAGAACGACCAGGGCCCCTACTTCGAGAACCCCGAGGCCACCGGCGACGACAAGGGCAAGCCGGTCCGCACCCGCACCGGGCTCACCACGGACGCCGACGGCCTGCTGAAGCTCCCGAAGATCGGCACGGACACCCACACCGGGACGTTCCTGCTGCGGCTGACCACCGCGGACGGCGCCGTACTCACCGTCGAACTGAAGGTCACCGCACCGGACGGCGCCTGACCGCGGCCGGCCCCCTGGACCGGGCCGGCACCCGCCCGGCCCGGCGCCGCCGTCCCGCCCTCCGTCCGGGGCGGGACGGCGGCGCGCCACGTCCTGGAGTGAAACGTGTTCTCATCTCGGCCGCCCGTTGCTACGGTGCCCCCGCCCTGACGCCGTCGAGGATCCGGGGATCCCCCCGGACACGCACCGCAGCTCCCGGGAGGCCGGCCATGCGCGCCCTGACAGCAGCCGCGATCGGACTGGCCGCGGCGCTCGCTCTCCTCTTCACCATGACGGCGATCGGTGCGCCCAGCGGCACGACCTCCCCCAAGCCGCTGCTGACCACCGTCCCCGAGCACCCCTGAGGGAGGGACGCCGCCGTCATGCGCCGCACCGCCAGCCTGGTACTGCTCGCCTTCGCCGTCTTCTTCACCGCCCTGTCCCCACTGATGCGGTGGTACGCCTTCCCGCGGCTCGCCAAGATCCCGCCCGGCCAGTACCAGGACATGGTCCTGGAGGCCAGGCCCGCCACCCTCGTCAACTACGGCACGATGAAGGCCGAGCAGGTCCCCAAGGTCACCATCGTCCAGACCCTCAAGGGCGACGTCGCCGCCTCCGACCGCATCGAGAAGACCGCCGGCCGCGACGTCGTCGTCTGGGACGCGCTGTCCTACGTCGCCGGCCCCGACGGCAAGATGGTCTCCCAGATCCCCGAGCGCTACATCTTCGACGCCCACTCCCAGGAACCCGTGCACGCCACCGGCGAGATGGTCGACGGCGACCCGGTCCGCCGAACCGGCATCGAGTACAAGTGGCCGTTCCTCACCGAGAAGCGCGACTACACCTACTTCGACGCCCAGACCCGCACCTCGGCGCCCATCCACTACAAGGGGACCCGCACCTTCCGCGGCCTGGAGGTCTACTACTTCGAGCAGACCATCCCCTGGACGAAGGTCCCGCTCCCCAAGAAGATGCCGGTCAAGGGCATCACCCCGCAGGCCGTCGCGAAGATGGGCACCACCCGCTGGTACAGCACCAAGCGGATGTTCTGGGTCGACCCGGTCACCGGCGCACCGGTCAACGGCGAGGAGATCCACAAGGAGGAACTGCGCGGCGGCGACCTGCTGCCCGGCGGCGGCAAGGTCACCGCCTTCGCCGGCCATGTGAAGATGCGCGCCGACTACGTCGACTCCACCGTCGACCTGGTCACGTCCCAGCGCACCCTCGTCCTGCTCCTCACCAGCTACCTGCCCTGGGGGTTCCTGGTCCTGGGCGCGGCGCTGCTCGCCCTGAGCCTGCACCTCGAAGCCCGCGGCCGCCGCCCCGGCGCCGGACCGGCCCCCACCGGCCGTGCGGCCCCCGCCGCGCCGGACACACCGCTCAGCCCCGCTTGAGCCGCGCCGTCGTGTGCCGGGTCGGCTGCGCGGTCGTCGGGTCCTCCGGCCACGGGTGCTTGGGATAGCGCCCGCGCAACTCCGCGCGCACGGACCGGTACCCGCCCTTCCAGAAGGAGGCGAGATCGGCCGTGACGGCGGCCGGACGCCCCGCGGGGGAGAGCAGATGCACCAGTACGGGCACCCGTCCGCCGGCCACCCGCGGCGACTCCTGCCAGCCGAACAGCTCCTGCAGCTTCACGGCCAGCACGGGCTGCTCCCCGCCGTAGTCCACCCGCACCCGCGAACCGCTCGGCACCTCGATCCGCTCCGGCGCCAGCTCCTCGAAGCGGGCCGCGTCGCCACTCGCCCAGGGCAGCAGCCGGGCCAGCGCCTGCCCGGCGTCGATCCGCTCCAGATCGGCCCGCCGCCGCGCCCGCCCGAGTTCGGCCCCGAGCCAGTCCTCGGCCCGCTCCAGCAGCGCCGCGTCCGACACATCGGGCCACGGCGCCCCCAACGCCCGGTGCACGAACGCCATCCGCTGCCGCAGCGAGACCGCGGCGGGCGACCACCGCAGCAGGCCGGGCCCCTCCCGCCGCAGCCCCGCCTCCACCGCGTCCCGCAGCCGCCCCGCACCGGGCGCGGTCAGCGGCCGCGACGCCAGCTCGATCGCCCCCAGCCGAGTCACCCGCCGGGCCACCACGTCCCCGTCCGACCAGCGCACCTCCTCGTCCGAGGAGTACAGCGCCCGCGCCGCCGCACAGGCCGTCCCCTCGTCGATCACCGCCGCCAGTTGCACCCGGGCCGACACCGCGGCCACCGGACGGTCCGCCACCGCGACGGCCAGCCACGCCGCGTCCCGCAGCCGGGAACCGCCCCCTCCGGCCCGCGGCCCCGCCCCCGCACCCGCCAGCTCGGCACCGGTCCCCGACGCCATGAGATAGCTCCCGGCGCCACGCGACCTGGCCACCCGCTCGGGGAACGCCAGCGCCGCGATCAGACCGGCGACCGCGTCGTCGGACGCCGGCCCCCCGGCGCCGGCGCCCCCGTCCGTCCCCGGCTCCGCGCCCGCCGACGCCAGCCGCCGCGCCTCCTGCCGCCACCGGGCGGCGTACGCGTCGCCGCCCCGCCGCGCGCTGCGCCATGCCTCCGCCAGATCGTCCCCGTAAGCCCGCGGCGGCTCCTCGCTCAGCAGGGCCACCACCTCCGCGGCACGCCGTACGCCCACCTCGGGTGCGCCGTCCAGCAGGGCGCGGGCAAGCCGGGGATGCAGTCCCACCCGAGCCATCCTGGCGCCCCGCCGCGTCGCCCGGCCGTCCTCGTCCACCGCGCCGATCGCCGTCAGCACCTCCCGCGCCGCGGCCAGCGCCCCGGCCGGCGGCGCGTCGAGCAGCGCCAGACCGCTCGCCGCCGGATCGCCCCAGCAGGCCGCCTGCAAGGCGAACGCGGTCAGGTCGGCCACCTTGATCTCCGGCTCGGGGAACGCCGGCAGCCGCCCGTCCTCGGCCTGCGACCAGCAGCGGTAGACCACACCGGGCGCCTCGCGCCCCGCCCGGCCGGCCCGCTGGCGGGCCGCCGCCCGCGAGGCCCGCACGGTCGCGAGCGCGCTCAGCCCGCGCGCGTGATCCATCCGCGGCACCCGCGCCAGCCCGCTGTCCACCACCACCCGCACCCCCGGCACGGTCAGGCTGGACTCCGCCACGGAGGTCGCCAGCACCACTCTGCGCCGGTCACCGCCCCCGGCCAGCACCGCGTCCTGCACCTCGGCCGGCGCCCGCCCGTGCACCTGCAGCACCTCGGCGTCCACCCCGGCCAGCTCCCCGGCGACCCGCCCGATCTCCCCGACACCGGGCAGAAAGCACAGGACGTCACCCGACTGCTCGCGCAGCGCCCGCCGAACCACGCCCGCCACATGCGTCAACAGCGCCGGATCCACCCGCATCCCGTGCGCCGGCCGTACCGGCCGCTCCGGTGGCGCCCACACCCCCTCCACCGGATGCGACACGCCCGCCGCCTCGACCACGGGCGCCGCCCCCTGGGAGCCGCCCAGCAAACGGGCCCACCCCTCCGCGTCCGTCGTCGCCGACGCGGCCACCAGCCGCAGCTCCGGCCGCAGCGTCTCGCGTACGTCCAGGAGGAAGGCCGCACAGGTGTCGGCGTCCAGATGCCGCTCGTGGCACTCGTCGAGCACCACGACATCGACCCCGGCCAGCTCCGGATCGCGCTGCAGCCGCTGCAGCAGCACACCGGTGGTCACCACCTCCACACAGGTCCGCGGCCCGGCCCGCCGCTCCCCGCGGACCGTGAATCCGACCTGGTCACCGACCTTCTCGCCCAGCAGCCAGGCCATCCGCCGCGCCGCGGCCCGGGCCGCGATCCGCCGCGGCTCGGCGACCAGTACCCGCCGCCGGGGCCCCGTGCCGGTCAGGCCCGCGAGCTCCAGCGGCACCAGCGTCGTCTTGCCGGTGCCCGGCGGGGCGCACAGCACCGCCGCACCGGCCTCCTCAAGGGCGGCGCGCAGCGCGGGCAGCGCGGTCCGTACGGGCAGCTGGGCGAGGGCGTCACGGGCGATCACGCCCCCAGTCTGCCGCCCCGGCCTCCGGTGCCGGCCCGGGTGCCCCCGTTACCCCTGTTACCCCTCCGCCACGCACACGAAGATCGCCGTCCCCGGAATCAGGTGCCCGCGCAGCGGCGACCAGCCACCCCACTCCTGGGTGTTGTCCTGCGGCCATTCGGGCTCGACGAGATCCACCAGCCGGAACCCGCCCGCGACCACGTCCCGCACCCGGTCGCCCAGCGTCCGGTGGTGCTCGACGTACACCGCCCGGCCGTTCTCGTCCTGCTCCACGTACGGCGTGCGGTCGAAGTACGAGGCCGCCACCGACAGCCCCTCGGGCCCCGGCTCGTCGGGAAAGGCCCAGCGGACGGGGTGCGTGACGGAGAAGACGAACCGGCCGCCGGGCCGCAGCACCCGCCGCACCTCGCGCAGCACCCGCACCGGATCGGCGACGAAGGGCAGCGCGCCGTACGCGGAACAGGCCAGGTCGAAGCTGCCGTCACGGAACGGCAGCGCCCCGGCGTCCGCCTCCACCAGCGCGGTGGTGTCGTCGTCGGTCCCGTCGGCGATCCGCAGCGCGTGCTGCAGTTGCCGGTGGGAGAGGTCGAGCGCCACCGGGCGCGCGCCCTGCGCCGCCAGCCAGCGCGAGCACTGCGCGGCGCCGGCGCCGATCTCCAGGATCCGCTGCCCCTTCAGGCCTTCGGCCGGCCCGAGCAGCCCGGCGTCCGCCTCGTCGAGCCCCTCGGGGCCCCAGATGAACCGGTCGTCCCCCAGAAACGCTCCGTGCTCGCTCTGATACTCGTCCGCGTTGCGGTCCCACCAGCCCCGGTTGGCGCGGCTGCTTTCGGTGTCCGAGGCGTCACGGCGGGTCGCCTCCGGCTCTTGCTCTTGGTTCATCGCGCCCGTCGTCGTAGTCTTCGCTCTGCTTGTAGCTGCAGGGACTGTGAGGCCGTTCGACCTCGCGGAACATCGCGCGTGCCGGTTATGGGGCGTTCTGTCCCGGGTGTGCGCGTTCGCGCATTGACCGTGTCCGGCTGCCCCCGTATGCTACAAGTTGCGCTGCGGGCTTGCGCGCCTCAGACGGAGCAGGCCGCGCTCGCATCTGTATGTACCCCTCGGTTTTGAGGCGTTCCGGATCGTTCCCGGTGCTCAGGCATTGGTGAACCTCCGAAGCGAGCGTCTCTGACACTGTCCGGCTTATGCAGAAGCGATACGGGCTCTCGGCGTAGCAGTACCTACGACTTCAATGTCC
The DNA here is from genome assembly GCF_042749045.1 of Streptomyces sp. NPDC059008. NCBI lineage: Bacteria > Bacillati > Actinomycetota > Actinomycetes > Kitasatosporales > Streptomycetaceae > Streptomyces > Streptomyces sp. NPDC059008. Next base: position 65,494 of record NZ_JBHYJC010000033.1, read on the forward strand.
GTACCGGAGCCCTTTCCCACATGACGAGCAGCACCGAGACCACCGCCACCACCCCGCAGGTTGCGGTCAACGACATCGGTAACGAGGAAGCCTTCCTCGCCGCGATCGACGAGACGATCAAGTACTTCAACGACGGCGACATCGTCGACGGCGTCATCGTGAAGGTCGACCGGGACGAGGTCCTGCTCGACATCGGTTACAAGACCGAAGGCGTCATCCCGAGCCGTGAGCTCTCGATCAAGCACGACGTCGACCCCAACGAGGTCGTCGCCGTCGGTGACGAGATCGAAGCCCTTGTTCTCCAGAAGGAGGACAAGGAAGGCCGCCTGATCCTCTCGAAGAAGCGCGCCCAGTACGAGCGTGCCTGGGGCACCATCGAGAAGATCAAGGAAGAGGACGGCATCGTCACCGGTACCGTCATCGAGGTCGTCAAGGGTGGTCTCATCCTCGACATCGGCCTCCGTGGCTTCCTCCCGGCCTCCCTGGTCGAGATGCGCCGCGTCCGCGACCTTCAGCCCTACGTGGGCAAGGAGCTCGAGGCCAAGATCATCGAGCTGGACAAGAACCGCAACAACGTGGTCCTGTCCCGCCGTGCCTGGCTGGAGCAGACCCAGAGCGAGGTCCGCCAGACCTTCCTCACCACCCTCCAGAAGGGTCAGGTGCGCTCCGGCGTCGTCTCCTCCATCGTCAACTTCGGTGCCTTCGTGGACCTGGGTGGCGTCGACGGTCTCGTCCACGTCTCCGAGCTGTCCTGGAAGCACATCGACCACCCGTCCGAGGTCGTCGAGGTCGGCCAGGAGGTCACGGTCGAGGTCCTGGACGTCGACATGGACCGCGAGCGCGTGTCCCTGTCGCTCAAGGCGACCCAGGAAGACCCGTGGCAGCAGTTCGCCCGGACCCACCAGATCGGTCAGGTCGTCCCGGGTAAGGTCACCAAGCTCGTTCCCTTCGGTGCGTTCGTGCGCGTCGACGAGGGCATCGAGGGCCTGGTCCACATCTCGGAGCTGGCCGAGCGCCACGTCGAGATCCCGGAGCAGGTCGTCCAGGTCAACGACGAGATCTTCGTCAAGGTCATCGACATCGACCTCGAGCGCCGCCGCATCAGCCTCTCGCTGAAGCAGGCCAACGAGTCCTTCGGTGCCGACCCGTCGGCGGTCGAGTTCGACCCGACCCTGTACGGCATGGCCGCGTCCTACGACGACCAGGGCAACTACATCTACCCCGAGGGCTTCGACCCGGAGACCAACGACTGGCTGGAGGGCTACGAGGCCCAGCGCGAGGCGTGGGAGAACCAGTACGCCGAGGCGCAGCAGCGCTTCGAGCAGCACCAGGCCCAGGTCATCAAGTCCCGCGAGGCCGACGAGCAGGCTGCGGCCGAGGGCGCTGCGGCGCCGGCGGCGCAGGGTGGCGGCCAGGCCGGCGGCGGCAACGCCGGTGGCGGCTCGTACTCCTCGGAGTCGGCGGACAACTCCGGCGCCCTGGCGTCGGACGAGGCGCTCGCCGCGCTCCGCGAGAAGCTGGCCGGCGGCCAGAGCTGAGCTTGCGCCGACAGGCAGCGGCTCGCCGCTGCTAGGCACTAGCCGATAGGCGAAGGCCCGTTCCCCTCTGGGGGAGCGGGCCTTCGTCGTGTGTGTGGGGGCGGGAGCGAGGCGGGGCTGAGGGTGGAGGTCGCCCGATCAGCCCACTGGATGCCCGGATGGGCGACGCCGCGACCGCCGGTGACCGCGTGGTCGCCCGCGATGGTGACCTGGCAGTCGGACGCGTCGTAATGGGTGATGTTGAGGCTGCAGCGACCTGACCCGGTGGCTGGCATCGCTCAGCTCGGACTTGCTGCCGCGGAACACTGATGGATGCCCTCGCCCATGCCGGCCCGCAGTCACCGCTCGCGGTCAGCACGGCCTCCGGTGAGCCGGTGAGCCGGTGAGCCGGTGAGCCGGTGAGCGTGATCCGGGACGAGGGGGTGCCGGAGGCGGTGGTCCTGAAGTCGCCGCGGTGTGTCCCGTTGGCGAACTGAATCCGGTCATCCGGCTTTGCGTCGGCGAGTGCGGAGGCGGGGGCGCCTCCGGTGGCCGCGTGGCCGCAGTGGCCGCGGTGGGCGCGGTGACCACGATGGGCCTCTGTGGCCGCGGTGACAGCGATGGCCTCTGTGGCGGGCGTGGCCGACAAAGCCGACGTGGGTGGGGTGCGGCAAGACTCCAGGCCGTGAGGTCCAGGAGTAACCCCCCTTCCCTGCAAGGGAGTCGCGTTCACGTTCTTGAGGAGCCGCGCCCGGCAGCGCGCGGGGCCCGAGCCCGTCGGCTAGGGCGCGTGCCCGGTGGTGAGGAATTCCCGCCCGGGGGACGGAGAGTGTCCGGAATGGGGCGGGGTCATATCCGCAACCGGGAATGCCTGCGGCCGACCGCACGTTGGCGTTCATGAGAACGAGGAGGAGCGGTCACTGTGTTGGATCCCCAGAGTTTGTACGCATGGGAGCCGAGCGGGCTCGCGGAGGTCGAGGCGATCGCCTCCAGGGACTCCGCGGGTCTCGTGCTGCTGTACCACTTCGACGGCTACATCGACGCCGGCGAGACGGGCGACCAGATCGTCCAACGGCTGCTCGACGGCCTGCCGAACGAGGTCGTCGCCCGCTTCGACCACGACCGCCTCGTCGACTACCGTGCCCGGCGCCCGCTGCTGACCTTCGAGCGCAACCGCTGGTCCGCCTACGAGACCCCGAGCATCGAGCTGCGGCTCGTCCGCGACACCACCGACGCGCCGTTCCTGCTGCTGTCCGGCCCCGAGCCGGACGTGGAGTGGGAGCGCTTCGCGGGTGCCGTGAAGGAGATCGTGGAGCGGCTCGGCGTGCGCCTCTCGGTGAACTTCCACGGCATCCCCATGGGCGTCCCGCACACCCGCCCGGTGGGCATCACCCCGCACGGCAACCGCACGGATCTGATGCCGGGTCACGCCAGCTTCTTCGACGAGGCCCAGGTCCCCGGTAGCGCTGAGGCGCTGATCGAGTTCCGGCTGGCCGAGGCGGGGCACGACGTACTGGGCGTGGCGGCGCATGTGCCGCACTACATCGCCCGGTCCGCGTATCCGGACGCCGCCCTGACGGCCCTGGAGGCGGTGACGGCCGCCACCGGCCTGGTGCTTCCCGGCGCGGCGCATTCGCTGCGGACGGAGGCCCTGCGGACGCAGGAGGAGATCGAACGACAGATCTCCGAGGGCGACGAAGAGCTGGTCGCGCTGGTCAGCGGGCTGGAGCATCAGTACGACGCGGTGGCCGGCGCGGAGACCCGGGGGAATCTGGTGGCCGAGCCGGTCGACCTTCCCTCGGCCGACGAGATCGGCAGGGAGTTCGAACGCTTCCTTGCGGAGCGGGAGGGCGAGGGCGGCGCCTGAGCCGGGGGACGCCCGAGGTGGGGACAGTGCCTGAGGTGGTGACGGTGTCTGAGGTGGGGACAGTGCCTGAGGTGGTGACGGTGTCTGAGGTGGGGACAGTGCCTGAGGTGGTGACGGTGTCTGAGGTGGGGACAGTGCCTGAGGTGGTGACGGTGTCTGAGGTGGGGACAGCGCCTGAGATGGGGGCAGCGCCTGAGGCGGAGCATGGCCTCCTGCGCGCCGGCCGCCCCGGCGCACCGTATAGCGTGGGCCCATGGTGAAGGTGGGGCTGACCGGCGGTATCGGCGCGGGTAAGAGTGAGGTGTCACGACTGCTGGCGTCGTACGGCGCGGTGATCGTGGACGCGGACAAGATCGCACGCGAGGTCGTCGAGCCGGGCACGCCCGGACTGGCGTCGGTGGTCGAGGAGTTCGGGGACGGCGTTCTCACGCCGGAGGGCACGCTCGACCGGCCGAAGCTCGGCGGAATCGTCTTCGCCGACCCCGAGAAGCTGAAGGCGCTGAACGCGATCGTGCACCCGCTGGTGGGCGCACGCTCGGCCGAACTCGAGGCGTCAGCGGGGCCGGAGGCGGTGGTGGTCCACGACGTGCCGCTGCTGACGGAGAACGGCCTGGCACCGCTGTACGACCTGGTGGTCGTGGTCGACGCCGCCCCCGAGACCCAGTTGGACCGACTGGTACGGCTGCGCGGCATGGCCGAGGACGAGGCGAAGTCGCGGATGGCGGCCCAGGCGACCCGTGCGCAGCGGCTGGCGGTCGCGGATCTGGTCATCGACAACGACGGGCCGCTGGAGGCCTTGGAACCGCAGGTCCGCGCGGTGTGGGAGCGCCTGCGGGACGTATGAGCCCGGACGGTACCCTCACCGCCATGACTCCTCCTTCCGATCTCGACGCCAGGACCCCCGGCTCGGAGCCCGCCGCCACTGCGGAGACCGCTTCCGGGGCCACCGCCGCGACTCCCTCCGCCGATGACGGGGCCCCCGCGTCATTCGTCGTGAACATCCCGGGCATCGCGGACACGGATCTGGAGCCGGAAGCGCTCGACCCCTCGCAGATCGTCTCCGGCGAGCCGGAGGTGACGGGAAAGGTGCTCTGGGAATCGCCGGACGGCCGGCAGCTCCGGGGCATCTGGCAGATCACGCCGGGCGTGGTGACCGACACCGAGGCCAATGAGCTGTTCGTGGTCGTCAGCGGACGCGCCACGATCGAGGTCGAGGGCGGTTCGGTACTCGAGGTGGGACCGGGCGACGCCTGCATCCTGCGCGAGGGCGACCGCACCCGGTGGACCGTCCACGAGACGCTGCGCAAGGCCTACCACATCAGCCTGTAGCCGGGGCCGGGGCCGGGGCCGGACCGGCTCGGCCCGGCCCCGTGGGCTGCTGGGGATCCGATGCTGTGGCCTGCTGTTGCTGCGGTGGTGGTGCGGGGCGCCCGGTGCTGCGGTGGCCCCGTGTTGCGGTGAGGGTGATGCCCTGGCGGCCCGCCGCAGCGGTGGTGGCCGTGGCCGTTGCGGGGATGGCGCCGGGCCCCTGCGGCGATCGTGGCCGTGGCTCTAAGGCGGACGTGATGCCGTGGCCTGGTGCTGCGGTGGTGTGGCGGTGGTGCGGCCACGCCGAGACCCCATACGGTTGCCGGTCCGATCGATGGCCCCGGAGCGGCCACGGTTCGGCTCGGTTGGGCCGCCGGATTCCGTCGGAGGTACCGCCGGTCTCCGTCGGAGGTGCCGCCGGATTCCGTCGGAGGTACCGGACCCGGTTGAGGCCGCCCCGGCCGGGGAATGCCGCGACCGACGGGGTTGTTGTGCCGCAGGTGACGCCGTACGACTCGTGGCTGAGGCATGCCCCGATGGCGACGGCAACGGGAGAGGAGCAGACCGTGCCCGAGAGCAGCCCCGAGACGCATGTCATCGACTTCCGCGCCGCGGAGCAGCTGTTGGAGGCCCGCGACCCACGCGGCGCGATCCGGCTGCTGGACTCGGTCATCACCGCACACCCCGAAAACACCGCGGCCCGACTGCTGCGCGCCCGCGCCTTCTTCCTCGCCGCCCAACTGCGCCCGGCGGAACTCGAGTTCCAGATAGTGCTGGAACGCGAGCCCGACAATGCCTTCGCCCATTTCGCGCTGGGCCGCACTCTGGAGCGCGGGGGCCGACTGGACGAGGCGCTGCGCCACTTCCGCCTGGCAGCCGCCCTGGAACCGCGCCCGGACTTCATTCAGGCCGCCCGCTTCCCACATGGCGACACGGGCAACGGCGAACTCGCCCCATGACGAGAGACGAACACGCCCCATGACGAGAGGGGCAGCGGCCAACAGCCCGGGACGGGCATACGGTCGCCGGCACCTCCCTGACGTGTGGGAGGCGGACACACCCCCACCCCCTGTCGCCTACGGTCTGGTGCCGGGTCGGCGGCCGGTGCCCCTGCGTATGCCGAACGCTTCGTTCCGACCACGGTCAGGCTCGTAGGGCGGTATCTCCCTGCCCGGTTGGTAGTGCGGCCCCTGGCGAATGTGGCGGATCACCATGGCCAGGTCCATGACTGCCACCAAGGCCACGGCGGCACACGCCCCCGCCCATTCCGGCCGGCCGGCGCTGACGAACGCCACGGCTCCGGCGGTGGCACACAGCAACCCCCACAGCGCCAGCCCACAGCGCATTCTCAGCGGGCTGCGTGCGTGCAGCGGCTCATTTCCCGTACGCATCGGCACCCATCTCCCACCTCCAGGATCCTCCCGATCGACGAGCCGGTCACCTGTCTTTCCCTCCCTTCCCCTCCCCCTCCCCCCTCCCCGCCCCCACCCGACCCCGACCCCACCCGACCCTGACCCCACCCGGCCCTGACCCCACCCCCTGTCCCTTCCGCCTGCCGCCTCCCGTCCACCTAGCCCCCGCCCACCCCTCCTGCCCACCCCCTCCCGCTCATCCGCTCCTCACCACCCGCCCCCGCCCAGCCCTCCCTCCCCCCCTCCCGCTTATCGGCTCCCCACCACCCGCCCCCGCCCCCGTTCAGTCGCGCTCGCGGCGTGGGTCGCCGGCGGGGTGGCTGTTGATCCAGGACAGCCCGCCGATGTCGAGCAGTGATCGTGCTCGGGTGACGGCGACGTACGCCAGGCGTGCCTCGTCGATGTCGATGGGTCCGGGGATCGGCGCGCCGTCCTCGCCTCGCTCGTCGAGATCGTCGGGGGGTGTGAAGTCGTCCGCGATGCGCACGCTCGCCCACTCCCGTCCCTTGGCTCGATGTGCGGTGGACACCGTCACCTCGGCGGAAGCCTCGGGCGAGAGCCGGTCCAGGGCCTGGAGCACGGCTTGTGTGCCGTGCTCGTCGACGAGCTCCACCAAGGGCAGCAGATCCCGGCCGGCGGGGTCGAACTCTGCATACTCACGCAGCTCCGCCCAGGTTTCGAAGAGCATCAGCTCGGGATGGGCGGTGCGGCGCCCGGCCTCCAGGTCGTGTACGGCGCGGGCGAGCGCGCTCAGTGCCTCGCCGCCGCCCGCGAGCGCGACCCGGCGGCCCGCCTCCAGCTGCCCTATCACCTCCACCATCGCCCCCACATTCGTCCGGCACAGGATCGCGTCGGGGGCTCGGACCCTGTGTAACTCCGTCTCCAGGCAGGGGGAACCCGTCAGCCGGATCGGTGCGTCGACGATCGCCAGCCAGCGGTTGGCCTCGGCCGCCAGTGCCGGTCCGAATCGGAAGGAGCGGGAGAGGCTGAGCTGTCTGCCGTCGAATCCGGACATCACATCGCGCGCGCCGCGCCAGCCGTAGATGGCTTGGGCGGAGTCCCCGACGAGCACCAGCTGTGCGTGGTCGCGCTGAGCGGTGAAGACCTGCTCGACCACGGGATTGGTGTCCTGAGCCTCGTCCAGCAGCAGGAAGTCCGCCTTGATGACCGGCTCGCGCAGGGCCCACATCTTCAGGTAGTGGTCATGCTCGAAGCGGACGACGCCGTGGTCCGGATGCTGGAGGTCGGCCCAGGCCTTGTGTGCGTAGGGCAGGACGAGATCGGCGAGCTGAGCGTGCAGCGGCTCGGAGTCGGCGCCGCGTAAGGACGGGACGTGGTGCGGCGCGATGCGGCTGTCGGCCGACTGGCAGAAGCGGGTGACGGTGCGCAGGACCGTATGGGAGAGCGCCCTGTTGTCGACCTTGCGTGCTCCGATGCGTACGCACGTGCTGTCGTCGATGCCCAGGGCGGCGCCGGTGCGCCACCCTGCTTGCCGAGGGGCGTTCATCCGCGCCTGGTAGCCCCTGCCCACGGCGGTGTAGGCGAGGGCGTGCGCCGTTCCGCAGGCGACCTCGTCGGGGAATTCCCGGGCGGCGTGGCGGGCGACTGCTCTGTTGAAGGCGATGTAGCGGCCGAGCCTGCTCTGTCGCCGCGCGGAGTGCGCGAGCATCGCGAGGGTCGTCGTCTTGCCGGTGCCGGCGCCGGCCTGGATCACGAGATGTGAGCCGGTCGCAAAGGCCTCCGCGGCGGTGGTCTGTTCGGGAGTGGGGGTGTGCATGGTGCTCCTCGCCGAGGTCGAGTGATTACTGAGAGTTATTTCGTCACTCACTGTAATCGAAAGTGGGGTGAGGGCAAGAGGCATTTCGTGGCCTGTGGATAACTCCGGCCTCTCGCGCGGGAGCGCGGAGCGGGTGCGTTGTCAGTGCCGTCTGCTTCCATCGGCAGCAGACGGCAAGTTGCCGCGGCGGCTCGTCGGGTGCGAGGCAGGAGGCTGGGGAGACGTGGTGCGTACGACCGTAGACTCGCAGGTCGGGCGTGCCGGAGCGGGCCACGGGCAGTCGGCCCGACGGGCGCCCGCGGCAGGCAGTGCAGGACCAGACACAGCAGGACCAGACACAGCAGGGGATGGCATGACAAGGCGGTGGGAGCGCGGCGGATGGGCCGCTGCCGTGGCCGGCTGTGCCGTGGCCTTCCTGCCCGCCCAGCCGCCGCGCGCCGGCAAGATCGCTCTTTGGCGACCCGACGGCGGTCCGCTCCCGGAAGGCGACGGCGAAGAGGGGGCGGGAACTCCGGGCGAGGGACAGGTGCTGGAGCGCGTGCAGCTGACCGTTGCCCGGCGGCACGGCAATGGTGCCCGCAGCCGCACGGTTGCCGCCGTGCTGCTCCCGCTGGCCGAGGCCGTGCCGCTGCTGGTGCGTGCCCGGCATGATCCGGCCGCCGACCCGGCCGCCGCCTGTTGGGGCGCGGCCACTCTGCACGCTCTGCACCTCGCCGCGCGCGGCAGACTGCTGCCGGGCCTGACCGCCGACGACACCGACGCCTGGCGCGCCGGACCGCTCGACCCCGAAGACATCGCGCACCTCCGGGCCATCGCCGCAGCCATGCCCGCCGAGGCCCACCCCGTGCCGCTCCCCGGCACCCGCCCGCTCCAGCTGCACGACCCCGCGGCCCTGGTGCGGCTCTATGTGGACGCGGTCATCGACGCACTGCCGCGCACACCGGCCGCCGGCCTGGTGGCCGGTGCCCCGTTCGCCGCGAGCGAGCCGCAGCGGCTCCCCGGCGCACGGGAGTGGGCCGCCGAGGTCGCGGCGGGCGTCGACGCCGGGGTGCGGCTCTCCCTCCGCCTGGACCTCGCACCGCACCGGCTCTTCGACATCCGGGACGAGAGCGGGGCGGGCGCAGCCGAAGAGCGCAGCGCTGCGGCCGCCGTCCTACAGGTGCACAGCCTCACCGATCCGACCCTGGTGGCCGACGCCCGCGCCCTGTGGGAGGGCGAAGGTCCCGACCACTTCGGGCCCCGCTCCCGTATCGACACGCTCCTCGCGCTGCGCCGCGCCGCCCGCGTCTGGGCCCCGCTCACCCGCCTCCTGGAGCACCCGGTCCCCGATGTACTGCCTCTGGACGAGGACGAGTTGTACGAGTTGCTGGGCGAGGCCGCGCCCCGCCTGGGTGCCGCGGGCGTGGCCGTCCACTGGCCCAGGGAGCTGGCCCGCGGGCTGACCGCGGCGGCGGTGCTACGACCGGCACCGGGCTCCGCCGCGGACGGCTTCGGCTTCTTCGACTCCGGTGAACTGCTGCAATTCCGCTGGCAGCTGGCGATGGACGGGGCACCCCTCACGGAGGCGGAAATGGACGCCCTGGCCGAGGCGCACCGCCCCGTCGTGCGGCTCCGCGACCAGTGGGTGCTGGTCGACCCAGGGCTCGTACGCAAAGCCCGTAAGCGCGAACTGGGCTATCTGGAGCCGGTCGACGCCCTCGCGGCGACCCTTCACGGCACCACGGAGGTGGACGGCGAACCGGTCGAGGTGGTGCCCCTCGGAGCGCTCGCCGCACTGCGCGGCCGCCTCACCGACCAGGCGCACCCGCTGCCCCAGCCACCCGGACTGCGGGCGACCCTCCGCGACTACCAACTACGGGGCATGACCTGGCTCGACACCATGACCTCGATCGGCCTCGGCGGATGCCTCGCCGACGACATGGGCCTGGGAAAGACGGTCACCGTCATCGCGCTCCATCTGCACCGACGGCCCACCGAACCCGTCCTCGTGGTCTGCCCCGCCTCCCTCCTCGGCAACTGGCAGCGGGAGATCGAGCGGTTCGCGCCTGGTACGCCCGTACGCCGCTTCCACGGCACCGGCCGCAACCTCGACGGCCTGAACGGCGGATTCGTCCTGACGACGTACCAGACGATGCGCGCCAGCGCCGCCCAACTGGCCGCCCGGTCCTGGGCATGGGTCGTGGCCGACGAGGCCCAGCATGTGAAGAACCCCCGCTCCTCGACGGCCAGAGCGCTGCGCAGCATCAAGGCCCCCGCCCGGCTCGCCCTCACCGGCACGCCGGTGGAGAACAACCTCTCCGAGCTGTGGGCCCTGCTGGACTGGACGACCCCTGGCCTCCTCGGCCCCCTCAAGACGTTCCGGGCGCTGCATGCCCGTGAGGTCGAGGGCGGCGAGGACCCGGAGGCGGCCGAGCGGCTGGCCAGACTGGTGCGCCCGTTCATCCTGCGGCGCAAGAAGTCCGACCCGGGGATCGCGCCCGAGCTCCCGCCCAAGACCGAGACGGATCATCCGGTGGCGCTGGGGCGTGAACAGGCCGCGCTCTATCAAGCCGTCGTCCGCGAGACCCTCGCCCGGATCGAGACCGCCGAGGGCATCGCGCGCCGCGGTCTGGTCATGAAGCTGCTCACCGCCCTCAAGCAGATCTGCAACCACCCCGCGCAGTACCTCAAGGAGACCGCCCCGGGGCTGGCCGCCCGCTCCGGGAAGCTCGAACTCCTCGACGAACTCCTGGACACCATCCTCGCCGAGGGCGGTGCCACGCTGGTCTTCACCCAGTACGTGAGCATGGCGCGGCTGCTCGAACGGCACCTCGCCGCCCGAGGCGTCCCGACACAGCTGCTGCACGGCGGCACCCCCGTCGCCGAACGGGAGAAGATGGTCGACCGCTTCCAGTCCGGGCAGGCCCCGGTCTTCCTGCTGTCCCTGAAGGCGGCCGGCACCGGCCTGAACCTCACCCGCGCCGGACATGTGATCCACTACGACCGCTGGTGGAATCCGGCGGTGGAGGAACAGGCCACCGACCGCGCCTACCGCATCGGCCAGACCCAGCCCGTCCAGGTCCACCGGCTCATCGCCGAGGGCACGGTCGAGGACAACATCGCCCAACTCCTGAGCGCCAAACGGGCGCTCGCCGACGCGGTGCTCTCCGGTGGGGAGACCGCCCTGACCGAACTGACCGATGCGGAACTGGCCGATCTCGTCTCCCTCAGGAGGCCCGGATGAACCGCCGCCCCACCTCCGGGCGCGCCGCCGCGGCCGACCACCAGGCCCGCGCGGACCGTACCCGCACCTTCCCGCCGCTGCCGGTCCGGACCGGTGCCCGGGGGCTGTTCGCCGAATCCTGGTGGGGAAGCGCCTGGCTGGACGCGCTGGAGAGCGCCGCCCTCGACAGCGCCCGGCTCGCCCGCGGCCGGACCTACGCCCGCGACGGCCATGTCGACACCATCAACATCACACCGGGCCGCATCGTCGCCACCGTACGCGGCAGCAGGCCCCGCCCCTACAGCGCGGAGATCCGTCTCACCACCCTCACCGTCCAGGAGTGGGACGCCCTCCTGGACGCGATCGCCGCGGACCCCGGACAGCTCACCGCCCTGCTGGCCAAGCAGCTGCCCAGCGCCCTGGCCGAAGGCGAGGTGCGCCTCCTCCCGGGGCCGGGCGAGCTCGTTCCCCGATGCTCGTGCCCCGACAGCGGCCGGCCCTGCAAACACGCCGCCGCGCTCTGCTTCCAGGTGGCCAGGCTCCTGGACACGGACCCGTTCGTCCTGCTGCTGATGCGCGGCCGCGGTGAACGCGAACTCCTCGACGAACTCTCCCGCCGCAACGCCGCACTGACCGCCCGTGAAACCCGCGCGCACACTCTCGCCACCACCACACCGACCACCGGCGGGCAGCGGCCCGAAGGGACCGCACGCGCCGATGCCGGCGACCTCCCCGCCGCGGTGGCCCCGGGTGCCGTGCCCGAGGAGCCCGCTGCCCCCAGGACGCCGACGCCCCCCGGTGTCCCCGCCCGCACGGCTCTCGCCGACCGCCCCCGGCCGCCGCTCCCGCCGGTCCTGCCGGTGCCGCCCCAGCCCGGTCACCCGCCTGCCCTGCCGGACGGCGACGACCTCCCCTTCGACCCCGCCACCCTCGAATTCCTGGCCGCCGACGCCGCCGCCCGCGCCCACGCCTGCGTATCCGCTGCCGGAGCACCGGCACCCGGTGGCGGGCAGCAGACCCTCCCCAGCCCGTTCCCGGATCTGCCCCCGTGGCAGGACGCCGTCCGCCTGGCCGCCACCGCCCACCCCACCGCCGGCCTGACCGCCACCACCCGGGCCCTCTACCGCGACCTCGCGGCCGCGACCGGCCGCACGCCCACGGACGTGGCCCGCTCCGTCGCGGCCTGGCGCCAGGGCGGCGCCGAAGGCCTCGCCCTCCTCGACACCACCTGGAACCCCCCGGCCGGTGACTTCGACCGGGCCCGCAGCGCCCTCCTGGCCGCCGACCTCCCCGCCCTGCGCCCCCGCCACAACCACCTCACCGACCCCGACCGCGGCATCCAGCTCCGCTTCGGCCACGACAACCGCTGGTACCCCTACGAATCCGAACCGGGCGCCGAGGACTGGTGGCCCACCGGACCGGCCGACCCCGACCCCGTAGGCGCCCTCACCACCCTGCTCGCGCGATGACTAATCTCAAGGCCGTGGAAGGTCTCGACACACTCACCCGATCCCTCGCCCAGCGCACCCCCGAGCAGCTCGCGGCACTCCTCACCCGCCATGCCGAGCCGCTCGCCCGCCGCCCCGCCCCCACCGAACTGCGCGGCCTGGCAAGCGCGTTGTGGTCCTACGAAACCCTCCACCACCTGGTGCTGCACCTCGACCACCCTCGCCTGCAGGTACTCGCCGCCACCGCCCGCATCAGCCAGGAACGCGCCGCACAGGACGCCCACGGCCCCACCGCCCCCGCCCCGGGCGCCGACTACCAGTCCCTGATGGCGCACCGGCTGTCCTTCGCCCAACTGGCCACCGCCCCCGTTCCGCCCGAGGACGTCTTCACCGCCCTCGGCGCCACCGGACACGCGCGCAGCGCCGCCGAAGCCGGCCTGCGCGCCCTCTACGACGACGGACTGGCCGCCCCGACCGAGGACGGCAGCGTCGTCGTCCCGCCGCGCACCCCGCAACTCCTGGCCGCCCACGACCTCGGCCCGTTCCTCGCGCACGCCCCGGAGCCCGTCCCCGACGACACCGCTGACCCCGGGACGCCCGCCACAGCGATCCCCGCGACCTCGCTGCACGACGAGTCCCGGGCCGCCGCCGCGACCCTCGCCGCCACCGTGGACCGCCTGCTGGCCTCTCTGGCGACGCAGCCCGCCGCGCTGCGCAAGGCGGGCGGTCTGGCCGTACGGGAGATCAAGCGGCTCGCCAAGGCGGCCGGCGCCTCCGAACCGCACACCCGCCTCCTCCTCGACCTCGTCCTCGCCGCCGACCTGATCGCGCTGACCCGCACCCCGGCCGGCATCACCGCCCTGCCCACCGGCGCCTACGACGACTGGCTCCTCCTCCCACCGGGCCGGCGCCTCGCCCCCGTCCTGGCCGCCTGGTCCGCCCTGTGGGCCATCCCCACCCACACCCCGTTCGGCGAAACCCCCACCGCGCTGGTCCGCGGCCACGACCGGCACGCGCCCGCGCTGCGGCACGCCCTCCTCGCCGCCCTGGCCGCCGCCCCCCTGGGCGCAGGAGCACCCCTGCCGCCCCTGCCGCATCCGCCATCACCCGGACCGGAGGCCACACCGCGCACCGACGCCGCGCTGCGCAGCCTCCTCGGCGCGGCGGACTGGCACCGCCCCCTCGCCGTCAACGGGCAGCCGATGGCCGAGGAACGCGCCGTACACACCCTCCACGAAGCGGCCTACCTGGGACTGGTCGCCCACGGCACCCTCACTCCCCTCGGCCGGGCGCTGCTCGCCGACCCGCGGTCCCTCGACGAACCGCTCTGCGACCTGATCCCACCGCTGCTCGAACAGGCCCACTTCCAGGCCGATCTGACCGCGGTGGTGCCCGGCCGCCCCGCCGCCGCGCTCGACGGTCTGCTCGCCTCCGCGGCCGACCGCGAGTCCGAAGGGCACGCCGTGACCTGGCGCTTTACCCCCGCCTCGGTGCGTCGCGCGCTGGATGCCGGCCACAGCGCCGAAACCCTCCTCGACGACCTCACCCACGCCTCGACGACGGGCGCCCTGCCGCAGCCACTGCGCTACCTCGTACGGGACGCCGCCCGCGCCCACGGCCGGATGCGGGTCCTGCCCGCCGCCTGCTGCATCCGCTCCGACGACGAAAGCCTGGTCAAGGAGCTGGCCGCCCACCGCGCACTGCACGCCCTCGCACTACGGGCCATCGCCCCGACCGTCCTGGTCAGCAGCAGCCCACCGGCGGCCACCCTGGAGGCCCTGCGCGCCGCGGGCTATGCACCCGCCCTGGAATCCGACACCGGTGCCACCACCGTCGAACGGCTCCCCGCGCACCGCACCAAGGCCCCCACCCCCACCCGCGATCCGCACGCACCCCTCACCCTCGCGCGCCGCCTCCTGGGGCTCTCGCCGGACCACCAGGACACCGCCGCGACCAGCGGTACGTGACACCGTCGGCGGGCCGGATGGCCGATGGCGTGAACGGCCAGGCGTTGGTGGGCTCCCGCCGCCGTCGCGGCCGCGATGTCAGTGCCGTCAAGTAGCGTTCTGGAGTGCGGAGTCGATCCGGCAGTCCGAGCGGATCGACCGGCCCAGGCGGAAGGACGAGGTCGACGTGGGGGAGCACGGGGTGGGGGACGGCGTACACAACGAGTTCGGTGGCAGCGCGTACGGTCCGGTCGTGCAGGCCGGGGCGATCCACGGCGGGGTGCACTTCGAGGTGAAGCGGCCGGAGGTTCCGGTGCCCCGGCAGGTGCCCGCCGGAGTCGTCCAGTTCGTCGACCGCGAGCCGGTGATCGCGGCCCTCAGCGGCTCGGTGGGGGAGAGCGGCGGAGTGGCCGTGCTCAGCGGTCTGCCGGGGGTGGGCAAGAGCGCGACGGCGCACAGATGGGCGCAAGGGGAGCGCGGCCGGTTCCCCGGTGGCGAGTTCTATGTCGACTTCGCCGAGCTGAGGGCGCAGGTCGGCGGCGACGTCTCGGCCGGGGTCAGCCGCTGCCTGCGGGCGATGGGAGTCGAGGACCAGTATCTGCCCGGAACCCTCGGCGAGTTGACCGGGATGTTCCGCAGCCGGACGGCCGACAAGCGGGTGCTGGTGGTCCTGGACGACGTGACCGAGCCGGCGCAGGTACGGGCGCTGATCCCGGGGGCACCGGGGAGCGTCGTCCTCGCGACGAGCCAGGGCATGCTCGGTGAGCTGCTCACGGTGGGGGCGCGTCTGCTTCCCCTGGAACCCCTCACCGGCGCACACGGCCTGCAACTGCTCCAGCGCCTGTGCGGAGAAGAGCGCATCATGGCGGACGGGGCGGCCGCGGCCGAGCGGATCGTGGCGAGCTGCGGCGGGCTGCCGGTGGCGCTGCATGTGGCCGCGGCACGGCTGGTGACGCACCCACGGTTGTCGGTCGAGGCGCTCGCCGATGAACTGGCCGACGACGAACGACGGTTGGACGCCCTGCGCAGGGGAGGCGAACGGGTCGTGACGGCGGTCTTCGCGGTGGCGTATGCCGGGCTGTCCGAGGAGACCGCGCGGCTGTATCGGGTGCTGGGCCTGTACCCCGGGCGCCGATGGGACACGGAGACGGCCGCCGCCGCGGCCGGGATCACCGGAGCTGAGGCGGCCGAGCGGCTTGAAGCCCTGGAGACCGCGAGCCTGATCACGGTGGCGGCGGACGGGCGGTACGACTTCCACGACCTGGTGCGACTGCACGCCAGGCAGCAGGCGGCCGGCGAGGACACCGAAGCCGAGCGCACTGCCGTCGTAGGCCGGGTGGTGGACCATCTGCTCACCCGGGCCGCGCACGCCGACCTGGCCGTCATGGGCCGCCGGATGCGCATCGGAGGGTATGTCGAGCGCCTGGAGGGGGCGGACCCGAGGCTCGGCTTCCGCGACCGCCAGGAAGCGCTGGAGTGGCTGGACGTCTGGCGAGGCGAGCTGCTGTCCGTCCAGCGCGCCGCCGCGGACCGCGGGTGGCATCGCCGCGCCTGGGAGCTGGCCGAGGCGCTGACCGCGCTGTTCCTCAACCGCAGATACCTCAACGACTGGGCCGTGTCCGGGGAACTCGGCGCCAGGGAGGCCGCAGCGGACGGCGATCCGGCCGCCGAGGCCCGGCTGCGCTCGCTCCTCTCGCGCCCGTTGATGGACCGCGACGAGCTGGATCGGGCCCGCAGCGAACTCGAGACGGCCATCGCACGGGCCGACGAATCCGGCCATACGCTGCTGCGGGCCTCCGCCCGCGAGTTCTACGGGCGGTACTGGGACCGCTGCGAGCCGGAACGCGCCGTGGCGACGTACGAGGAGGCGATGACGCTCTACCGCGCCGCGGGCGACGAGCGCGGTATCGCCATCGGCCGCTACTTCATGGGCCGCGCACAGCACGCCGTCGGACGCACCGAGGACGCGCTCGCCACGCTGCGGGACGCCTATGACGGATTCCTGGCGATCGACGACCGCCGGATGGGGGCGCGTGCGCTGGCCGCCCTCGGGGGCGTGCGGAGGGACCTGGGGCACACCGATGAGGCGGTCGCGGCCCTGGAGGAGGCCGTGCGGATGCTGCGTGAGCGCGGAGCCGTCCACTACGAGGCCCCGGTGTGCGAGGCGCTGGCCGAGATGGCCGAGGAGCGCGGCGACCGTGAGCGATGGCGTCAACTGCTCACCCGGGCGCTGGAGATATACGAGGCGGGCGGCGGTCCGCGCGCCGTCGAACTGCGCCGCAGGCTGACGGAGACCGAGCAGACGCCCGAGTAGCGGGGGAGAAGGGGGCTATGCGCCGTGGCCGTGCCGGGCGACGCGCAGCGAGGCGTCCTCCGTGCGGGTGCCGAGGACGAGGGTGACGATGCCGGCCAACGGCCGTCCGGAGCGCAGAAGGGTGTAGACGACGCCGGCCAGCACGGCGGGGTCGGCCATGAGGCCGGTGGCGCACACCTCGACCGTACGGCCGTCGCGCAGCCCGATGCGGCAGCCGCGGCCCGCGACGGGGGCAGCCGCGAGCAGACAGCCGGAGTAACGGGCGAAGGTGTCCTGGATCCATCGGTCGGCGGCGACGGCGGTAGCGGCCGGCTCGCGGCGGATGAGGACCGAGGCGCTCTCCGCCAGTCGCCGGTCCCCTTCGTCGTCGGCGCTCGAGAGATGGCGGAACGGGCCGTCCGGAGTATCGGATCGCTCGGGGACGGCGAAGGAGTCGACGACGGCGAGGGTGCGCTCGACCGACACCCGGGGCCCGTCGGGTCCCTCGCCGATCGAGGTGGTCACGTAGGCCGCGGTGACCTTCGCCGGGGGGTCCTGCGCCACGGGAGGTTCCGGCGCCCGGCGCGGGGGCGGCGGACCGGGCGGCTCGGGGAGGTCCAAGAGGTCGTAGACGGCGGACCGGATCAGGTCCAGGGCCCGGCCCGGGGCGGCGAAGGCGCTCTCGCCGAGCGTGCGGAGGCGGGCGACGGTGTCGTCGCCGGGCGAGTGCGAGGCATGGAGTGCCTGCTCGATCTGCGGCCGGAGCGGCGCGTCGGCGGCGAGCCGGGGTGCGATCCGCCCCAGCTCGGCCATGGGGGTGCCGGCCACGGCCTCTTCCTCGCTGAACGCGCCGAGCAGCAAGGGCGTACCCAGCGCGGCGCCGTAGAAGGTGACCGATCCGTGGTCGCCGATGAGAAGGTCCGCGGCGACCAGCGTGGCCTGCCAGCCCGCCGTCGGCGCCATGGTCAAAAGC
Source organism: Streptomyces sp. NPDC059008 (assembly GCF_042749045.1). NCBI lineage: Bacteria > Bacillati > Actinomycetota > Actinomycetes > Kitasatosporales > Streptomycetaceae > Streptomyces > Streptomyces sp. NPDC059008. The sequence goes on from NZ_JBHYJC010000033.1 coordinate 83,237, forward strand.
CCGGCGGCATGGGCGGAGTCGAGGACGGAACGGACGGCGTGGTGGCCGTGGGCGGAGACGATGTTGGGGTGGGTGACCAGGGCGACGGTGTAGTGGTCCATGGGCAGTTCGGCGAGCAGCCGGGCCGGAAGGGCGGGATCCCGGCCCAGGAGCGAACGGTCGCGCCAGGTCGAACTCAGCATGACCAGGCGGTTGCCGTCCGGGACACCGAGGGCCCGGCGGTAGGCGGCGCGCAGATCCCGCCCGTCGCGCAGTGCGTCATAGCAGGGGTCGCCGACCAGGAGGGTGTGGCCGGCGGTGGCGGGGTGGGCGGCGGCCAGCTGGGCCGCCTGGTCGGGGTGCGAGAGGGCGAGCCGGGCCCGGCCGCTGCGCAGCAGGTCGTCCGGCACGACCCCGGCGAGCCGGTCCCGGTCGCTGCGGGAGTCGGGGACGACCTTGTGGAAGCCGACACCGTGCGGGAGGACCAGGACGGGGGCGGTGTGGTGTGAAGCGGTGAGATCGGCGTTCTCGGACGCCGTGATGATCAAGTCGGGGGTGATACGGGCGAATTGGTGCCAGGGCAGGATGCGGGCGCCGACCGACTCCAGCAGGGCGTGGACGCCGTCGTTGAACGCGGAGGTGGGGTCGTAGGCGAAGACGAGGGAGACACGGGGGTCATCGCGCAGCACCGGGCGCAGGACGTCCAGGACCCGGACGGTCGAGGTGACGGTGCGCGCCACCGCCACGACGATGCGCTCGCCGGCGAACGTCAGCCAGCGCTCGGGGTCCTCGCCGACGGGTACCCGCAGCGGCGGTATGAGGCCGTGACGGGTGTCGCAGCCATCGGCGCCCGTACAGCCGCACAGCCGCACAGCCGCTCGCGGCTCGCGGCTCGCGGCTCGCGGCTCGCGGCTCGCGGCTCGCGGCTCGCGGCTCGCGGGCATGCTGGTTAGCGCGTGTCACGGTTGTCCGCAACCCCTTGATGGTGATCCCGGCTGTCTTCGGCGCCCTACGGTAGATCAGCGGCGCCGCGCGCAGGCGACCAGGTGCGGCGGGTGGAGCGCGGACGGGCTCGCGGCCATGCCCCCCGGTGTGTCCGGCCACGGCCTCAGGGGCGTCCGGTGGCCGTGGCCGGACAGGTTCTAGTCCTCTCCCGGCTTCCGACGGCTTGCCCCGTTGAAGCGCCACAGAGCCGCCGGCCCGAAGCCGAGCGTGCGGGGACGACGCCTGGAGACGCCGGGCAGCGCCGCAAGGGTGGGGGTGGCACCGGCCGCCGAGGCGGACCGCGGGCCGGTGGCCGACGCGGGTTCGGCCGCCGCCGGCAGAGGGGCCGGGACCGCTATCGGGGACTCCTCCTGCCAGTCCGGTGCACCGCCCGTCGCCGGGCGGACCGGAGCCGTCCGCGCCCGGAGCAGGCCGAGCGCGGCCGACGGGTGCGGGAACGGAGCGGTACGGGCGCAGGGGGCGACGACATCGACATAGGCGCGGCAGACGGCGCCGCGACCGGTGACGGGGTAGTGGAGGTCCTCGCCGGTCGCCAGGGACCACGGCTCCTGGACGATGCGGCCGATGGCGCGCTGGATCTTCCGGGCGATGCCGGCGTCGTCCATCCCGTGCCGGCGCAGCGTCTCGCGCAGCGCGGCGGCGCTGTGGGCGGCGATGGACAGGCCCTGGCCGAAATCGGGGCTGAGCGCGACCACGGCGCCGCCGAGCGCGATGAACCCCGTGGGCCAGGACGGCAACTGCTCATAGCGCCGCCGCCGGTTGGAGGTGTCGCGGGCCAGCCGTACCTCGCTCAGCGGTTCGGCCTCCGCGATCAGGTCGCCTATGGCCGGGTTGCCCGTGCGGCGGGCGAACGGGACGAAGCGGTTGGCGTGTTCGGTCGGGGGTTCGTCCCCGGTGCCGGTGAGGGTGACCAGCCAGCGTCCACCCTCGATGGGTACCAGTGTGGCCGTCCTCGCGGGGACCTGACGCCCGGGGGCGCGCCGACCGGGACCGGGGGTGGTGAGGGCCGAACGGGAGGTGAGCACCGGCACGTTCTCGGTGCCCTCGGGGGCGCGGAAGATGCGGGTCGCCGAGACGATCCCGGGGTCCGAGACGTCCTCGCGCGCGGCGGGCAGCCCCAACGCGGACAGCCGGTCCTGGGTGGTGGAGTGCCGGCCGGTGGCGTCGACCACCAGATCGGCATCCAGCCGATACGTTTCGCCGGTTGTGGTGTCCCGTACGCGCACCCCGGTGACGTGTTCCGCGGTGCCGGTCAGCTCCTCCGCCTCGGTGCCGTCGAGGACGGATACACCGGGGAGGGCCGGCACCTGTCGGCGCACGACCCGGTCGAGCAGATCGCGTGAGCAGGCGACCAGATAAGGCGAGCGGCGCCGGCCTAACCAGCCCTGCGGGGAGCCGGCGGCGAGCTCCGCGGGCAGCGGAATCCGGCGGGCCCCCTCGGCCAGCCAAGTGTCGGCACTGCCGGGCAGCAGGGCGTCGATCAGCCGGGCTCCGTCCGCCGCCAGCAGGTGGGCGTGCCTGGCCTGCGGAAGGTCGGTGGGGAGGGCGGGGGTCCGCGGCAGCCGGTCGCGCTCGACGACGATGACATCGGCGTGTGCGGACAGCGCGGCGGCGGCGAGCATGCCGGTGAAACCGCCGCCGAGCACCACGGCGAGGTGCGGGTGGGTGAACTGCAGCCCGCTGCTGCTCGTACTGCTCGAGGAGTTCATGAACAGTCCCTTTCTCGGCGGCGGCGCACGATCTCCCGTTGGGAGCGGGACTCGTCCAGAAAGGGCGGTGCCGCATGCGGTCGGGAGTGTCGGCGTGCGGCGGCGATGACGGCGTCGGTGGCGGCCGTGAACGACGCCGTCAACGAGGACGGCAGGGACGCGGACGCGGTCCGCAGGATGCGCAGAGGTACCGGTGGAAGTGGTCGTGCCAACTGTGGGTCCCGGGGGGGGGGCGCGCTGGCCGCGCGGGCCCCCCCCCCAAGAGCCCACAAAATTAACCCCCCCGCCCGGGCCCCGGTGGGCCCCCGCCGGCCCCGGCCACCCCCCCCCCCCCCCCCCGGCGGTGCCGGCGGACTGGGTGGAG
>NZ_JBHYJC010000034.1:0-76740 GCF_042749045.1 Streptomyces sp. NPDC059008
GGTGTGGGACTGCTGCGCTTTACGTCCCACACCCCTACCCCTCCGACCCGCCCCCTCCCGTGGTGGGGAGGAAAAGAGACCGGCTGGGGCGCGCCCAGGTGGTCCACTGCCGCCCTTCCCCTGCCGCCACGGCGCCCGGCCACGACGGAGAGGGTCCGGCAGCATCGACGACGGCCGCAACCGACCCTCCCCACCACCCACGGGAGGGGGCGGACCGCAGGACGAAGTCCGGAGGGCCGCACCCGCACCCGAAAACGCCCCGCGCAGCGGCAACCAGCCCGCCGCCAGGCGCCACGGCGAGAAAGCCAGACAAGTCGGCCGCAGCAAAGCGCAGCGAAAGGGCGAAAAACCACCACGGCGGGAAAGCCGACAACGTGGGAGATCAGCCAAGCGCAGCGGAAAGCCGGTGGGAGACGGCCGCCCCCGCCACCGCGACCCCCGTCATCGCCGCGAACACCGCCGCGAAGGCCGCCGGATGGCCGGCCGAGCCGGCGCCGGCAGTCGTCGTGGCGGCATGCGCAGCCACCGCGCCGCCGCCGAAGGCGACGAAGAGGACGCCGCTGATGCCGACGAAGGTGACGTTGCCCAGCGCGTCCGACATCTGCAGGGACGCGGAGTTGCTGCCGGCCTCCTCCGGGTGGGACAGCTTCAGCAGCAGCACGCCGCCGCTGGAGATGTTCAGGCCCATGCCGAAGCCGCCGACCGTCCAGGCCGCCGCGACGATCCAGACCGGGACCCCGTCGAGCAGGACCAGCGGCACCATGGCGATCGCCGCCGCCAGCAGCAGCATCCCCAGGCCCATCAGGCGCTCCCGGTGCGGTTCGAGGCGCCGTCGGCTCTGGACGTACGAGCCGAGCGCCCAGGTCAGTCCGCCGCCGGTGAGGGAGAGTCCGGCGAACGTCGCGGACAGGCCGCGCTGGGTGACCAGCAGCAGCGGGATGAAGCTCTCGGCGGCGACCAGCGCACCGGCCGCCAGGCCGCGCATCAGCACGACGGTCGGCAGGCCGCGCGCCGCCCGGAACGTGCCGCGGGGCAGCAGCCGCACGATGGCCGGCACCAGCAGGGCCAGCCCGGCGGCCGCGAGCGGCAGCGCGGACCAGGCCGGATGCTGGCCCGCGTACTGCAGCAGGCTCGCGCCGACCGCGACGGCCAGCGCGAGCCGGCAGCGCCGTTCGGTCAGGACGTGCCGCACACCGCCGTGCGGGCCCGGCTCCGTACGCGGCAGGGTGCGCAGCGCCGGCAGCATCACCGCGAGCGGCAGCAGTATCAGCGCGGGGATGGCGAGGAAGACCCAGCGCCAGCCGAGCTGTTCGGTGACGGTCCCGGCGAGGAGCGGGCCGACGATCACCGGTACCACCCAGGCCGCCGAGAACGCCGCCATGATCGACGGCCGCAGCCGCTCGGGGTAGGCGCGCCCGACGACGACGTACAGCGAGACCACCACCAGCCCGCCGCCGATGCCCTGCACCCCGCGGCCCGCGATGAACATCCCCATGCTCTGCGCGCCGCCGGCGATCAGCAGCCCCGCCCCGAAGGCGGCGATCCCGGTGAACAGCGGCGCGAGCGGCCCGCGCCGGTCGCTCCACTCGCCCGAGAGCGCCATCGCGAACAGGCTCGCGGTGAAGAAGGCCGAGAAGGCGAAGGCGTACAGGCCGATGCCGTCCAGGGCGCGGGCGGCGAGGGGCATCGCGGTGTTCACGGCGCTGGCCTCGAAGGCGACCAGGGAGACGACGGAGATGATGCCCAGGGTCAGGGCCCGGTGGGTGCGGCCGAGGACGCCGTCGGCGGTGCCGTCGGCGAACCCCTTGCCGGGCGGCGCGGTCAGGGCGGGGCGGTCAGCGGTCATCCGGCCAGCGTAAGGGCCGTAGAGCGGTTGCGCCCCTGTCGGGAGACGGGGATCCGGTCGGTCGCCGGTCCTAGGCCGCACGGTCCCGACGCCGCCCGTCGGGCCGTGTGAACGCTGCGTGGCAGCGCGCCGGAAGGCATGGACTCCTGCGCCCCGCCGCCTTAGCCTCGGCCGCCGTTGCCGACGGACGGATGAGGAACTCCCATGCGACACAGGCTCTTTGGGCCCGGCCGGAGCGGACTTCGGGCCCGCGCCGCCACGGCTGTGGCGGCCCTGGTACTCACGCTGCCGGCTGCGGTGGCGCTCGCCCCGGCCGCCCGGGCGGCACCGATACCGCCCGCCCCGGGTCACCGGCTGGTCCCGCAGTACGAGGGCGCGCCGGCCACCGCCGCCCCGCTGCCCGCGGACCAGGCGCCGCCGCAGCACCCGTATCTGGCGCCCAACGGGCGGGCCGGTATGCACGGCGACGGTGCCAGCAGCGACACCCACCCCTTCCCCGGGCCGCTCGGCGCGGAGCCGGCCGTCAGCAGCGAGCGGATGGCGGCGCTCGGCGGCGAGTGCGCGACCGTCACCTTCGACTCCGGGGGCCGGATACTGACCGTCTGCGGGACCTTCCAGGGCTTCCGGCTCAAGCTCCTCGACCCCAAGAGCCTGGACACGCTCGCCGAGTACCGGCTGCCGCAGCGCCCCTCCACCGTCGAGGCCCTCACCCGCCTCGACTTCTCCAAGATCTTCAAGGACACCTCGGGCGGCGCGTACTTCTACCTCGACGACAAGGACCGCGTCGTCCTGGCCGACTCCCGCCAGCACGTGCTGCGGCTCTCGCACGGCCGCTCCGCCGACGGCCGCTGGCACTTCGCCGTCGACCGCGACTGGGACCTGACCCCGTACGTCCCGCACGACTGCGTCGGCTGGAGCAACCTCCACCCGCGCGGTCAGTGTGATCCGGTGACCTCGGTCCAGCCCGACTGGGACGGCCGGATCTGGTGGGTGACCCGCAAGGGGCGGATCGGCACCATCGCCCCGGACAGCGGCGCGATACGCACCGTCCGGCTGCCCGGCGAGGAGATCCAGAACAGCTTCTCGGCGGCCGAGGACGGCATCTCCCTCGTCTCCGACCACGCCCTGTACAGCCTGCGCGCGGACTCCTCGGGCACTCCGCGGATCCAGTGGCGGCGGACCTACGACCGCGGTACGGGCGGCAAACCGGGCTCGATCAACCAGGGGTCGGGCACCACGCCCACACTGCTCGGCGACGCCGCCCATCCCTACGTGGCCATCACCGACAACGCCGACGACCGGATGAACGTGCTGGTCCTCCGCCGCAGCGGACCGGACGCCGGCCGCCTGGTCTGCAAGGTCCCGGTCTTCACCGCCGGCGCCTCCACCACCGACAACTCCCTGATCGGCTACGGCCGCAGCCTCGTCGTCGAGAACAACTACGGCTACGAGAACGTCACCTCGCTGCTCCTGGGGAAGTCGGTCGTCGGAGGCATCACCAGGATCGACATCCGGCCGGACGGCTCCGGCTGCGACACCGTCTGGGAGAGCAGGGAGCGCTCCCCCTCCACCGTCGCCAAGCTCTCCACCGCCAACGGCCTGCTCTACTACTACACAAAGGACCCCCACCGCCTGGGCATCGACGCCTGGTACCTGACCGCCGTCGACTTCCGCACCGGCCAGACCCGCTTCAAGCGCCTGACCGGCACCGGCCCGCTCTACGACAACAACTGGGCCCCGATCACCCTCGGCCCGGACGGCACGGCGTACATCGGCGTCTTCAACGGCCTGGTCGCCGTACGCGACACCCGGCCGCGCCCCTGAGCCGGCGACCGCCCCACGGGGCTTCATGAACCTCGTGTTGCCCCGCATTGCGGCTCCATGGCAGCCCGCCCCGCACCCTTGCCCCCTCCCCCACCCCGCGGCCTACAGTCGGGAGCACACCGCAACCCGGCCGTGTGCCCGAGTGGTTCAGGGGCTCGCCTGCAAAGCGAGTTACGTGGGTTCGAATCCCGCCACGGCCTCCAGTGCCTTGAACAGGCGAAGAAAAGGGCGGCATCCCAGAAGGTGTGCCGCCCTTTTGGCCGTCCGTCTCAGTTCCCGTCTCAGTTGAGCGATACAGGCCGGCTGTCAGTTCGGTGCGCTCACGAACACGCCGGGAGGCAACCCGTCCTCAGAACGACTTAGCCGTCGTCTCATTTGGTGAGTCTGCGGTAGCAGATGAGGCTGCAGGCGATGGCAGTGAAGGGACCGCCCGCTCCGTTGGGCCATCCGGCGACGTGCTGCGGCATCCAGCCCGAGTTTGGTGCTGAATTCGTCCAGCCACTCTGACAGGGCGGGCTGCCGGTCGATAAGGGTGTTGTCCAGGTCGAAGAACGCCAGAAGCTGCACGCTACCGACCCTATCTGGGCTGGATCAGGCGGCTGACCGCAGAACGGCAGCAGTTTCGTGAGGAGTTACGGCTTGGGCGGCCGAGCGGTTCGGCTGGGGTGAGACGATCGCGGTGATCGCCAAGGACCTACGTGAGACGACAGCACCCCGCATACGCTGAGGTTCCACCATAGTGATGCCCAACCGGAGTTCCTCCGATGATCCGTTCTCCAAGCTTGAGTGCCCCTTCCGTTATCTTCTCATTGCACTTTGGGCAAACAGATACCTCGGAAGGGTTAACGCGAATAAGGGCGGTTTCCTTCATCTCCAAGGTGGCCTCCACCATCTCCCTGCCATGCTCACGAAGCCCTTGTTCGATGAATTCGAAGGCTCCGTAGACGTGTCCACAGTTCTCGCACGGGGTGCGATTTGCAAAGTGAATGACGTCTTTGAGGCCGAGTTCCTTCTCGATCCTCCTTAGCTCATCAGTTGACACTTCCTCGACACCAGTTTCCCTTATGCGTTCGGGAGTCCAGTACCAGGAGGTAATCGCTTCAGCCATTCCCCTAGAGACGTAGAATGATGCTGATATTCCGCCCTCGACTGCCTTCTTGATTATTTCCAAGACGGCTTCATCGCTTGCGGAGAGGACACAGCTTCCGCTTCCTATAAAGTCGTCGATGTCCGCCATTTTGCGTCGCATGGGAGACAGCCTCCAAGGTGTTCGGCAGATTCACTCATGCCGGGCCGACCGCAGCATGTGAGGTCAGCCGAAAGTGATAACGAGGCACTGCGAGCCGGAAAGTGCTAGATGTGAGTGCCTGTAACCCAGTTTCTCACCACTTGCTGACGGTGCAAGTTGATCGCCCCATGGCGCAAAGATTGCCACAATCTACACAGATGACCTCACCGGCGAAGAATCCCAAGAGGTAACAACATATGCGTTCCAACTGGATGGTTGGCGTACGAGATTGACCTTGGCCCAGACTCAAGTGCAAGCACGCCACGGCATAGCCGCGCGACGGGCCGCGTCCTTCGGGATGCGGCCCGCCCATCCGGTCGCGGTAGCCAGCGCAGCGCCTTCGCGAGCCGTGCCAGCCCCTCCCTGATCTCCTCCGGCGAGTGCGGCACGAACGACAGTCGCATGGCGCCCGGGTCGACGGGACCGACTCGGGATGCTCTAACGCGCGAATCACTGCCTGGCCCGTCGGACAACTCGTAATGCGTAGGTCAAGGATCCCGTGCGGCACAGCGGTTCCCCATCGGGCTCGGTACCGCTCGTTGTCCTGGTCTTTGTCCAGTGCGCTGACGAACGCCCTCGTTCACCTCCGTACGCGCACCCCGCCTGAGCTGTCGCGTGAACGCTTGCGACCGGCCCCGTACGGCCATGCGCACAGTTGGAAAGCGTGTTGGCGATGCTGATCTTCAGTGCAGCATGAAGACTCAAGGGCTGAGTGACACCTGGCACCCAGCCGGCGTGCGGCGACGACCGTCTCAGTTTCCGTCTCGTTCGTCGTCATCCGCAGCCGTCCAGGGCGGTTCATCCCGCCACGGTGGGCACCGCCTCCGTACGGGAATGAACGCCGGCGAACACTTCCGGATCAGGCTCTGACCAGCCCGGACAAACCTGCAAAGCGAGTTACGTGGGTTCGAATCCCGCCACGGCCTCCAGTGCCTTGAACAGGCGAAGGAAAGGGCGGCATCCCAGAAGGGGTGCCGCCCTTTTGGTGGTGTCGGGCGGTGGTGACGGCTCGTGCTGCGGGGCGGGGTTTACTCGGTGTCGAGCTGGTGGTCGGCCCAGACGTAGCTTTCGGGCAGCAGGTCGGTGATGGCGACGGATCGGACCCGGTCGTCTTCGCCGACGATGACCTTGAGGGTGGGGAAGTAGTCGAGAAGGACCTGTCGGCACCGGCCGCACGGGGGAACAACCCCGCGGTCGCGGTCGCCCACGGCGACGATCGTGTCCAGCTCGTAGGCGCCCTGGGCGGCTGCCGCGCCGATGACGACCAGCTCGGCGCACGGTCCGCCCGTGAAGTGGTACGCGTTCACCGCCGTGACGATCCGGCCGTCCTTGGCACGGGCCGCGGCCGCCATGGTGTGGTTGTCGCCCCGACAGCGGGTGCGGGCGACGTGCGCCGCGGCCTGGATGAGTTCGTGGTCGACGGGGTGGGGCTGCGTGGTCATCTTCTCGGCCTTCGTCAGGTGTCGGGTCTCAGGTGTCAGGTCTCAGGTGACGTTGACCCGAGTGGCGAGGGTGCGCAAGCGGATATCGGAGGTGTGCTGGTGCCGGCAGATGGTGTGGCGGTGGATCATGTTGCCTGTTCCTTGTGGGGGGAGGGCGTGGCCGTGGCTCAGCGGCCGGTGCGGAGCGCGGCCACGAAACGGTAGATGTCCCTGGCCTCGCCGGTGTCCGTCGGGGGGCGGAGTTCCACCAGGGCCAGCGGGCGGTCCACGGGCTCGCCCGTGTCCGGGTCGAAGGCGATGTAGCCGCTGATGCCGCGGACCTTGGACCTGCCGTTGGTCTGCTCCAGCATGGCCAGGACCATCCGGTCGGTGACCCGCCGGGTGCCGTAGACCGCGACGGCCTTCTGGGCGGCTTTGCCGACGGTGTACGTCGCGTCATGACCGAGCATCGCCTGGCCGCTGGCGAGGCCGGTGGCCGGGCCGCCTACCTCCTTGCCGAAGGTCCGCTCGAATTCGGCGAACGCCCCGTTCCGCGCACCGCCGTAGACCTCCTTGGATATCTCGGGGTGGGTGAACGCCGTGTAGTAGACGGTCAGCCCGCTGTACCTCCAGCGCCTGGCGAGCAACGCGAGCTCGTCGCGGTGCCCCTCTCCTCCGGTGCCGAAGTAGACGCCCAGTGCGCTGGAGCCGGAGAGCACGGTCGTGGGGCAGCGCCTGCCGCCCTCACCGGCCGCCTCGATGAATCGGCGCAGCTCCCGGCCGCGGCCGGCGAAGTACACCACGTCCGGCGGCTCGGGGTCGTCGCAGACCTTGTCGGCGACCAGGGACAGCGCGTTGCCCGCCGTCGCCTCCTCGCCCTCCCCCGAACGGAACGGGATCACCCCGTCGTCCACGTCCAGCTTCGCGCGCCGCGCCGCCGCCCGGAAGTCCTCGTAGAGCGAGGTGTTGTAGGCGTCCTCCTCATTGCCGTCCCTGATCACCTGGACGCGGTAGCCGGGGTGCCTGCGCTGCTGCTCCTTGAGGTAGCCGGCGGCGGCCGCGGTCTGGTCGCGGTTGGGGAAGGAGACCCGGTAGAACCCGGCGGTGGGGGAGCCCAGTCCGTCCGCCGCCACCGTCGCACCGACCATCGGCAGTCCGGCGGCGCGCAGCCGCTTCACCGCGCCGGCCGTCCGGTCGTTGCTCTGCCCGAAGCCCACCACCGCCACGAGGTGTTCCTTGCCCTTCATCGCGATGAGCTGGTCGACCACCTGGCGCCAACTACGGTCGCCTCGACCGGTGTTGGCGAGCAGCAGTCGGATCTTGGGCAGGGTCGCGCGTTCGGTGTTGAGCGTCCGCTGGGCGAGGTAGGCGCCGCTGACGGCCTGCCGGGTGGCCTCCGGCCCCCGGTCCGCGAAGCCGCCCGCCATGGCCTCCAGATACGCGATGGCGACCGACGGCTGACCGGACCTGGCGACCCTCTCGTTCTCGGCGCGGATCTTGTCGCTCAGACCGTGCATGTTCTCGAAGGTGTACGCGCCGTCCGTCACCCCCACGCACTCGCCTCCGGCCGCCTGATGCACCCCCTCACCGCACCGTCCGGCCGTGTCCACGATCCGTATCGCGGCACCCGCCAGGACGGCGGCCGCCACCAGCACCGAGACGATCCACAGCCCCCAGCGCCGCGGCGGTCTGGGGGGTTCGAAGACACGGGCGCTCACAGCCACGGCTCCTTTCCGTACTGCTTGGCCTTCCGCAGCAGCGCGGAGGTCCACGGCACGCTGTCGGCGTGCACCGCGAGGGTGTGGAAGCGGGCCTGTATCTCGCCGTACAGCTCGGCGCCGGGATCGCCGAGGGGGTCGCGATACGGGTCGCCGACCCGATCCGTACGCGGGTCGTCGGGCGGCTCGGGACCGATCCACACCGCGGCGAGCAGCCGGGTGACGGTCCGGAGCCGCTGGTCGACGACACCGTCGTTGAGGTGCTCCACCAGCCGCTCATAGTGCTCCCACAACGGCTGGTCGAGGCCCCCGCCCGCCTGGGCGAGCGGGGCGCGGCGCAGTCTGCACAGCTCGGCGCACCACTCCTCAGGAGCGACCCGGTCGAAGATCTCGTCAAGATGGGCGGCGGCCGCGGCCAGATCTCCCCCGGCCAGGGCGTGGTACGCCGCGTTGCCCCGCTCGCCGGTGGTGGCCGCCCGCTCCCGCAGGGCGTCGTGCACGGGCCGCCACCCCCGGACGGTGCCGGGCGGCCCGTCCTCGGGGGTCGCCGCGAGCCGGCGCAGCAGCAGGAAGCGCAGCAGCGGGTGGGGCGTCTCCGTACGGCCGTCGGCCTCCTCGTCCGCGCTGTCGAGGTGCATGGTGCGCAGCACGTCCGCGCAGAAGTCGTTGAACTCCTCCTGGACGCGGGCGCTCGACTCGCCCCACAGCACCCGGCCGGCCTGCGTCTGGGCGAGGTCGACCGCGGCCGCGGCGTGGGCCAGCGCCTGCGTGAGCTCCCCGCTCGCGTCTATCGGCAACAGCCGCTCCAGCAGGGCGTCGACAAGGGCGGACGAGGGCTGCAGGGCCTGGCGCAGCCGCTCCTCCCAGGGGGTCTGTGCCGGGTACTCCAGGAGGGCCGCCAGCAGGTGTGCGGTGCCCGCCGGATGCCCGCGGGTGAGTTCGTGCACCACCCAGCCCAGCCACTGCACGCCGTTGTCGGCAGCGGGTGCCGGCGCCCGGCGGCCGACCGACCTCAGCACCTCCTCGGCCTGCTGTTCGACCTCATGGCGGACCAGGTCCCGCAGCCGGCCCACCATCAGCCCCTTGACGACCCGCTCCGGAACGAACCCCTCCTCCTCCGCGGGCCACCGGCCGGGCAGCGCACCGGGCCGCCGCGGCCCGCCGAACGCGAAGCTCTCCAGCGCCGCCGGATAGCTGCCTGCCGTGGCGAGGACCAGCAGCGGATCGGGCGTCCCGCCCTTTCTCCGCGCGTCCAGCAGGGCCCTGAGGAAGTCGTTCCCCAGGGGACTGTCGACGTTGTCCAGCAGCACCAGGCACTGCGTCGTACGCCGCTTGTCGCCGCCGCGCGAGCCGTAGGCCCGCCGCAGATCGTCCAGGAAGGCGTCGAACAGCACCGCCTCGGCGCGCTGCCGCTCGGCCTCCTCGCGGTCGCCGTAGCGCTGGTTCAGGTCGATCAGGAAGCCGTCGACCGAGCCGGCGCCGCGGCTGCGCCGCTGGATGCGCGCCAGCCGCCAGCGGACCCGCAGCCGCGCCCAGTGGCGCCGCCACTCGGGCAGCAGGGGCAGCGCCGCGGTCACCGCCGTCGGGGCGCCCAGGACCGTGGCGGCATACATGGCCAGCTGATTGATCACCTCCGTCCGGCTGCTGGGCGGCCCGACCAGCGCCTCTTCCATCTGGCGCACGGCGGCGTCGCGGTCGGCCGCGTCCATCCGGGCCGCGACGGCGATCGTCAGCAGCCCGAACGCCGGAAACCGCAGCCTCGCGAAGTCCTTCTTCCTCTCGTTGAGTTGAAAGACCAGCGCGGCCAGCACGTCGATCGGTTTACGCCCCTCCTGCCCCAGCGCCGCCAGGTCGAGCCGGGCCACCGGCGCGCGCCGGCCCCAGTCCGCGAGATGCCGCAGCACCGTCGTCTTACCGCTGCCCCGCGGCCCCAGCAGCAGCGTGGCCGGCAGCTCCGGCCGGCTGCCCGGTCTGCGCACCAGCAGCTCCTGGACGTACCGCTCCACGGCCCGGTCCCGCCCCGACTCCCCCGCCCATTCCTGCGGCATCCCGCCCCCTCGGCCTCGCGCTCCCCGCCGCCCCCGCGGCCCCCATGCCCGGTCGGCTCACTCCGGCCGCCCCAGCATCCTCCAATTCCCCTCCACTGCAAGCGCTTTGACTCCTTCGGCCCCCTCCTTCCCGTTCATCCGACTTCACCTCGCACACCGAAAATCACTGTAAGTGACGGCACTGACAATCGCCGTGCCGGAGCGTGGGCCGTCGGGCGGAGCGTGGATCTTCGGGCGGAGCGTGGGTCCCAGGGGCAGCAGGCCGTGACGCCCTAACGCCCCTTGGGGTCCTGATTGCGGAAGGTGATCATCCGGTCGGGCTCGATCCGGGCCCACGGCAGCGCGCTCATCCAGCCGTCCCACGCCTCGCGCCCGTACACCCCGGTCAGGAACGAGGCCAGGGCCTGGTCGTCCGCCGGGGACACCTCCCGGGCCCTGCCGTGCACCGTGATCTGCAGCCGCTCACCGTCGATGACCGAGGCGGAGACGGCGGGGCGGGCGCGGAGGTGCCGGAACCGCAGCGAATCGGCGCCCGATCCGAAGTGCAGGCGCCCCCGGTAGAACAGTCCGTCGACCGGACCCACCCGGGGCTCGCCTCCGGACGTCGTGGTGGCCAGCGCCATCACGCGCATGGCGCCCATCTCGGCGACCACCCCCGCGGCGTCGAGACGGCGCTCCTCGGTGACGATGGAGCGCAGGTGCCGGCCTGCCGCGGCGTACGAGTCGTCGAGCAGGCGCTGTAACCATGCGAGGTCTTCCGGGCTCTCATACATGGCACCAGGCTGCCAGAGGGGCAGCCGTGGTCCCTACTGCCGCACCACCTGGGCCACCGCCGCCTGGGGGCGGATCGGGAGGCGTCCGATGGGGCGGCCGGTGGCGGCGCGGACCGCGGAGGCCACGGCGGCCGGAGAGGTGACCACCGGGACGGCGCTGGCGGGCTTGGCGCCGAAGGGGGCGACGACGTCGCGGTCCTCGATGAGCTTGACGATGCGGATGTCGGGGGCGTCCAGCGCGGTGGGCAGGGCGTAGCCGGTCAGGTCGGGGTGGCGCACCTGGCCGCGGGTGGTGCGCAGGTTCTCCATCAGGGCGGCGCCCAGGCCCTGGGTGACGCCGGCCTCGATACGGGCCCGCAGCTGCCGCGGGTTGAGCACCCGGCCGACGTCCTGGGCGACGGACATCTCCACGACCCGGACGGTGCCCAGTTCGATGTCGACGTCGGCGACGCAGCGGATGGCGCAGAAGGCCAGGCCCACGAAGGCGTCACCCTGGCCTTCGTCGTCCAGCGGCTCGGTGGGGTGCGGGCGGCACTGGGCGGTGGCCCACAGTTCCTTGCCGTCCAGGGCCTCCGCGACGGTGGTGCTGAGCACGCCGTCGTACGAGGTGATCTTGCCGTCGTTGATCTGGAGGAGTTCGGTGGACATGCCGAACTTGTGGGCCAGCGGCTGGAGGAGCTGGGTGCGGACCATCTTCGCGGCGCGCTCGACGGCGCCGCCGGAGACCCAGGTGTGCCGGCCGTGGCAGGCCGGGCCGGCCGGCGGCTGGTCGGTGTCGACGCCCGCGACGTGCACCTCCTCGACGCCGAGGGTCTCCTGGACGATCTGCCGCGCCAGGGTGGAGAAGCCCGAACCGGTCTCGACGGCGGCGCAGATGACGGTGGCGACCGAGCCGCTGACCTTGACGGTGGCGGTGGAGACCTCGTCGGTGCCCTCCGCGCCGAGCATGTGCACCATGCCCAGTGCGTAGCCGACGCCGCGGCGCACCGCGCCCGGCTCGCCGGCGCCCTCGGGGCCGCCCGGCAGCAGCCACTCCGCCTCTGGGGCGTCCTTGGGCAGTTCGGGAAGCGGTGCCTCCTTCACGGCGCGCAGGAGTTCGGCGACCGGGGCGGGGCAGGTGACCGTCTGCCCGGTGGGCAGCAGGTCGCCGGTGGCCATGACGTTGCGCAGCCGGATCTCGTCGGGCTCCAGGCCCAGACGGGCGGCCAGCTTGTCCATCTGGCCCTCGTAGGCGGCGCAGACCTGCATCGCGCCCTCGCCGCGTACGTGGCCGGAGGGCGGGTTGTTGGTGCGCACCGCCCAGCCGTCGACGACGGCGTGCGGGACGACGTACGGGCCGCAGGAGAAGGACACCGCGGCGGCGAGCGCGTCGGCGGAGGTGTCGGCGTAGGCGCCGGCGTCCATCAGGATCTGCGCCTCCACCTTGACCAGCTTGCCGTCGCCGTCCGCGTGGTGGCGGTAGCGCAGCAGCGTGGGGTGGCGGTGGGCGTGTGCGAGGAAGGACTCCTCGCGGGTGGCGGCGAGCTTGACGGGGCAGCCCGTGCGCAGCGCCAGCAGGCCGAGCGAGAGCTGGATGCCGGGGTCCTCGCGGTCGGCGGTGGCGCCGGGCACGCCGGTCACCACGACCTTGACCTGCTCCGGTTCCAGGCCGAAGGAGGCGGCGGCCAGATCGCGGTCGGTGTGCGGGTCCGTGGAGGCGGTGTAGATCTCCACGCCGCCGTCGGGGCGCGGCACCGCGAGCCCGGCCTCGGCCCCGATGGGCGCCGGGTCCTGGCGGCCGATCCGGTAGAGCCCCTCGACCATCACCTCGCCCACGGCGTCGGCGTCGCCGAAGCGGAGCGGGATGTGCCGGATCAGGTTGCCGTCGGGGTGCAGCGGCTCGGCCTCGAAGGCGAGCTGGGGGTCGGTGACGGCTTCTTGGACCTCGTACTCGACGGCGATGGCGGCGGCGGCCAGCCGGGCCGTGTCGGGGTGGTCGGCGGCCACCGCGGCGATCGGCTCGCCGTGGTGGCGGACCTCGTCCTTGGCGAAGACCGGGCGGTCGGCGGTGCCCCGGCCGTGGCCCGCGTCCCCGGGGACGTCCTCGTGCGTGACGACGACGCGCACGCCCGGCATCTGCGCGGCGGGCGCGGTGTCGATGGACCGGATCCGGGCGCGCGGGTGCGGTGAGCGCAGCACCGCCGCCCACAGCAGACCCTCGGCCCACAGGTCGGCGGCGTACGGGAAGGTGCCCTCCGTCTTCGCCGGGGCGTCGGCGGGCGGCAGGGAGACGCCCAGGCCGTGCGGCGGCGCCTCGACGGGGGTCTGGTCGCCCACCGCGAGGGTCGCGGTGACGGCACCTGCGCCATCGGACGTGCCGCTCATGCGGAGCCTCCCGGGTGCGGATCCTGGTGGTGCGGGGCGTGGCCCATGGGGTCGGCGGGGCCCGCCTGGTGGGGGATGCGGGCGGTGTCCGTCGGCGCCGCCCCGGCCGGTCCGTCCGCGTCGTCCGACGGATCCTCCGCCTGGGCGTAGGCGGCCTCCGCGGCCTCCGCGCGCTCCTTGACGACCTCCTCGACGGCGTCCAGCACACCCCGGTAGCCGGAGCAGCGGCACAGGTTGCCGCACAGCGCCTTGCGGGTCTCGAGCTCGCTGGGGGCGTGGTTGCCCTCCAGCAGGTCGTGCACGGTCATCGCCATGCCCGGTACGCAGAAGCCGCACTGCACGGCACCGGAGGCGGCCAGCGCGCGCTGGACGTCGGAGGGCACGCCGTTCTGCGCGAGCCCCTCGACCGTGCGGACCTCGCTGCCCGCCGCGGTGGCCGCGGGCACCAGGCAGGACGCGACGAGCCGCCCGTCCACCTGGACCGAGCAGGCGCCGCACTCGCCCTGGGAGCAGCCGTCCTTGGCGCCGGCCAGGCCGAGGCGCTCGCGCAGCACGTACAGCAGCGACTCGCCGATCCAGGCGTCGGTGACCGGCCGGTCGATGCCGTTCACCCGCAGGACGTAGGAGGCGGCGGGGTGCTCGTCGTGGGCGTCGGCGGCCGGTGCGGGGTCGTGGTCCGCGGCGGCGTCGGGCGTGGCCTCGGGCGCGCCGGCGGGGGCCTCGGTGTCCGTGGGGCCCCTGCCGTCGGCGGGGGCCGCGTCCTCGTCAGCGGCGGTGCCGGACGGGGCGGTGTCGGACGGGGCGGTGTCGCCGGCGTCGTCGGCGGGGGCCGCCGCGGCGGCGAGGTCGGGGCGGTCGCCGGGCTCCGCGGGCCCGTCGTGGCCGGCGGAGTCGTCGGGCACGCCGGACGCCGCGGGGTCCGCGGACGCGTCGGAGGCCTGCTCGGCGGGCGCCGCGGGCTCGGCCGCGGCGTCGCCCGGGGCGAACTCGGCGGACCGCTCCGGCCGTTCGCCCTCGGCCGCCGGGGCGGCCCATCCGCCGGCGCCGGCCGGGGCGGGCACGTCCGTCGTCCCGTCGTGCCGGTCCGCCGCCTCGGGCCGCGGCGCGGCGTCGGCGGCCGGCGGCCACTGGGCCAGCGCGTCGGCGGGCAGCGACCAGTGCCCGGTGGCGGAGCCGCCCGCGCCGTACGGGTCGCCGGCCGGCTCGGTGCCGTTGCCCGGGAGCGCGCCCGTGGCGTGGTCGTGGTCCGCGAGGCCGCCGCCGCGCGCGTACGGGTCGCCGGCGGGGCCGTCGAACTGATCCTGCACGCCCCCGCCCTGCGGGTCCTGGTGCGCCGGTGTGGCGTGCGTCTGGGCCCCGCTGGTGGCGTTCAGTCCGGTGGTGAAGTTCCAGTGCCCTGTCTGGGCGGGCTCGGCGGGGTCCACGGCGTCGTACGCGCCGGCGCCCGGATATCCGCCGCCCTGGTGGCCGGCGGCGCCACCGGGACCGGCGAGTCCCTGATGGTCCGTGTGGCCCGGATGCTCCGGATGGCCCGGAAGGTCCGCCCGGCCGCCCGTACGGCCCGTCAGACCGCCGTCGCCGACCAGGTACTCGCCGGACTCCTCCAGGCCGTCGTCGGCCGCCGCCGGCACCGACCAGGTGCCGGTGCCGCCCGCCTCCGGGCTGCCCGCCACGGGCCAGTCCACCGGCTCGCCGCTCCACGGCCGGGCCGCCTCGGGCACGCCGCCCTGGTAGGCCCCGGACGGGCCCTGGTGGGCCGCGGCGTCCGTCTGGGCGGCGTAACCGGCGGACGGGTCGGCGTATCCGGCCGAGGGGTCCGCGAACGGCATCGTCCACTGGCCGGTGGCCGCCGGGTCGGTGTCGGCCCCCGGAACCTGTGGCGCGGTGGTGTGCGGGGCGAAGGAGGACGGCGGGGTGTAGCCGTGGCCGGGCGCGGCGAGCGGGTCGGCGCCCGGGGTGTAGCCGGGCGTGCGCCGGCCGTAGATCCCGGTGGTGAAGCCCTCCGGGAGCTGTACGAAGGCCGTCGCCTCCGACTCGTACTCGCCGCCCTGCGGCAGCGGCTGCCAGCCCTGGTCGGGGTGCGGCTGCTGCGGGTTGCGGTGGTCTGCCTCGCTCATGCCGACACCTCACTTCGCTCGGCCTCGCACGCCCGCGGCGCGCACCTGCTGATGGTTCGCTCGGTGCACTCACTCACGACAGCGCCCTCCCCAGTGCGCGGCGGGCCAGGGCTGCCACCGTACGGCGCAGGTGCAGTGCGGCCGGCGGCAGGGCCGCCGGTTCCGAGCCGTCCTCCGGCGGTGCCGGGTCCGGGATGCAGGCGGCGGCGACGTAGTCGCCGAAGGCGGTCAGCGCCTCGGGGACCAGGCCGCGTTCGCCGTCCCAGTCGATGATCGAGGCCACCCACTGCTCGGCCTCCAGGGGGCGCAGCGGCATGGCGGCGACCGCGCCGACCGCGCAGCGCACACCGCGCCTGGCGGGGTCCAGGACCAGCGCGACCGAGGCGGTGGCGCGGCCGGGGCCGGTGCGTGCGGTGGCCTTGAGGAAGGCCTGCGGGGCGTGCAGCAGCGGCACCCGTACGAAGCCGACGAGTTCGCCGGGGTGCAGCATCTCCCGGCCGGCCAGGAGGTGGCTGACCGGGATCTCGCGGCGGGCGCCCCCGGGGCCGGCGATGACCAGCGTGGCCTCCAGGGCGGCGAGCACCGGAAGGGTGTCGCCGGTGGGGGCGGAGCTGACGATGTTGCCGCCGAGGGTGCCGGCGTTGCGGACCTGCGGCGGGCCGGCCGCGCGGGCGGCGGCGGCCAGGCCCGGGATCAGGGCGGCGAAGTCGGGGCGTCCCATGCGGGCGAGGGTCAGTCCGGCGCCGAGCAGCGCATGGCCGTCGAGGTACTGCCAGCCGCGGATCTCGCTGATCCGGCCGAGGCCCACCAGGCCCGCGGGTCTGAGGAGTCCGGCGTTGACCGCCGCCATGAGATCGGTGCCGCCCGCGACGGGCACGGCGGCGGGCATGGCGGTGAGCGCCGCCACCGCCTCGTCGAGCGAGGCCGGCAACGTCACCGTGTGCGACGCGTGCGGTGCGTGCGTGGTCAAGCCAGCTGCCCCTTCCCCGGTGTCCCGGCAGTTCCGCTCCGCCGTACGGTACGTGCTCACTGCCCGGACGTGGCAACTCTGGCACATCTTCCCGGACCCTCGGCGCGAGGGTCCGCCAAGCGACGTTCCGTCCCCGAACGGGGTGCTGGTCCCGGTTTCGTCCGTCGCCGCGAGGACCGGGCGTGCCGCCGCGGCCCGCCGGCCCGGGCGCGGCGGCAGGCCGCGTCCGACGGGGCACGCCCCGTGTGGGGGTGCCCGTGACGGCGAGGGCGGCGGCGCGGGGTCCGTCGTGGCGTACCCACCGTCCCAGGGTCCGGCCGCACGAGCGCTCTGCTTGCACGGGGGCTCACACGTTTGGGGGCGCCCCGTCGATCGGGCGTCCGAGCACGCCGGGGCGTCTGTGCCAGGGGCGGGGGCCGCCGGGCGGGCGGTAGTCGACGCCGAGGGCGTCGAGGCGGGCGTAGTGGACGGCCATCCGCCGGGTGAAGTCCTGGTAGTCGCGGTCGGCCGGGGCCGGCAGCCGCGACCAGGCGACCTCGGCGAAGGCGGCCAGCCGCGGGAAGACCTGGTAGTCCAGGCGCGCCTGGGTGTCCATGGCCTCGGTCCAGGCGTTCGCCTGGGTGCCCAGGACGTGCGCGGCCTGGTCGTCCGTCAGCTCGGGCGGCACCGGCTCGAAGCGGTAGACGTCCTCCAGGGTGCGCACGAAGCCGATCGGCACCGGCTCGTCGGGACAGGAGTGCTGACGGTGGTCCAGATACACCTGCTGTTCGGGGCACATGACGACGTCGTGGCCGGATTTGGCCGCGGCGATCCCGCCCGCGTAGCCGCGCCAGGAGGAGACGGCCGCGCCCTCGGCCAGGCCGCCTTCGAGGATCTCGTCCCAGCCGATCAGCCGCCGGCCGCGGTCGGCGAGCCAGCGGTCGAAGTGCCGCATGAACCAGCTCTGCAGCTCGTCCTCTCCGGCGAGGGAGAGTTCGGCGATCCTGGCCTGGGCGGTGGCGGAGGCCCGCCACTGGTCCTTGGGGCACTCGTCGCCGCCCACGTGCACGAAGGTCGAGGGGAAGAGGTCGAGGACCTCGTCGAGGACGTGCTCGTAGAACCGCAGGACGTGGTCGGTGGGCGCCAGTACGTTGGGGTTGACGCCCCAGGTGTCCCAGACCTTCAGGGAGGTGGTGTCGACGACGTCGGTGTTGCCGAGTTCCGGGTACGCGGCGATGGCGGCCTGCGAGTGTCCGGGGATGTCGATCTCGGGGACGACGGTGATGTGCCGCTGGGCGGCGTAGGCGACGATCTCGCGGATGTCGTCGTGGGTGTAGTAGCCGCCGTGCGGGCGCTCGTCCCAGAGGGGGGAGGCGCGGTGGCCGAGCTTGGTGCGCTCGCGCCAGGCGCCGGTCTCGGTCAGCTCGGGGTAGCGCTGGATCTCGATGCGCCAGCCCTGGTCGTCGGTCAGGTGCAGATGCAGGACGTTGAGCTTGTGGGCGGCGAGCAGGTCGAGGTAGCGCAGCACCCCGTCCTTGGGCAGGAAGTGCCGTGCGACGTCGAGCAGCATGCCGCGCCAGCCGAAGCGGGGGGCGTCCTCGATGGTCTGCGGCGCCAGGACGGCGAGCGCCCGCGGGGCGAGCGGGGCCCGGCGGAAGGCCTGCGGGCCCAGGAGCTGACGCAGCGTCTGCGCTCCCCAGAAGACCCCGGCCGGGCCGCCGCCGGTGATCCGTACGCCCCAGCGGGCGTCGGCCTCCAGGCGGTAGCCCTCGGCCGGCAGGGCGCCGTCGAGGGCGAGGGCGAGGGTGTCGGTGGCCTCGGCGGAGCCGGGCGGCAGCGGGAGGCCGAAGGCCGCGCCGAGGGTGGTGCGCAGCCAGCGCGCGGTGTCCTCGGTGCCGGGCGCGGCGGCCAGCGCGGTGTTCTCGTCGAGGCGGACGGCGCCGAGGCCGGGGCCGTCGATGCTCAGCGGGGCCGGGATCAGGCCGCCGCCGGGTCCCGTGGGGGTGTCCGTGTCCGGCATACCGTCAGTCCTTCACCGCGCCGCCCAGGCCCGAGACCGGTCGGCGCTGTACGCGTACGAAGAAGACCAGCACGGGGGTGGTCGTCACGGTCGATGCTGCCATGATCCCGCCCCCGGCGCTGCCGTCGGACCGTCAACTGCCCCAGGGGGTGCAGGTTCTGGGCCTGCCGCACGGGCCGGCCCGGACTTGAGGTACGCCCAACCCCCACAAGGCGGGCGTCACCGCACGGGCCGCCTCTCCACGGGGTCGCCGCCGTCCGCCCGCCCCGTCCGGGAGCGAGGACGGGCCCGGGTCCACGAGGGACCCGGGCCCGTAGCCACTGCGGGGCACCGCTGCCGCCCGGACGGGGGCCGGGTCGTGCGGCCACTGCCGTTCCGGGCGGGACGGCGCACGGCCGCTACTTCTTGCCGCCGTCCTTGCCGCCCTTGTCCTTGTCGCCACCGGCGCCCATGGACTCGAAGATCTCCTTGCACATGGGACAGACCGGGTACTTCTTCGGGTCGCGACCCGGGACCCAGACCTTGCCGCACAGCGCCACGACGGGGGTACCGTCGAGCGCGCTCGCCATGATCTTGTCCTTCTGGACGTAGTGGGCGAAGCGCTCGTGGTCGCCGTCGCCGTGCGACACCTGCGGTGTCGGCTCTACGAGGGTCCCCGTACCTGCCCCGCGCTCGGGCTCAAGAGTGCTCATAACTGCCAAGGGTACTCACGCCCGCCGCAACCCGGGAGCGTCGGCCCGCCGCCAGGTGGAGCACCAGACCCGCCGCCGCCACCCCGGCGGCCGCCCACGGCAGCGCGTAGGGAGCCAGCCCCGCCCCGAGCGCCAGCCCGCCGAGCGCCGAGCCCACCGCGCTGCCCAGATAGAGCGCCGAGTTGTTCAGTGCGAGGGCGACCGTGCCGCGCTCCCCGGCCACCTCCAGCAGCCGGTGCTGCTGGGGCACCTGCGCCGCCCAGCCCGCCGCGCCCCACACCACCAGCGCCACCACCGCGCCGGGCAGCGCCGCGGCGGCCAGCGACGGCAGCAGCGCCTGCGCCACGGCGATGGTCACCAGCACCCCGCCGACCAGCGCCCGGGTCGCGCCCGTACGGTCCACCAGCGGCCCGGCCAGCACGCTGCCCAGCACCCCGCCGGCGCCCCAGGCCCACAGGTACGGGGCCACCTCGCCGACGCCGCCCGCCGCGGCCAGCACCGGCGCGAGGTAGGTGTACAGACCGAGGCTGGCCACGGCGGCCAGGAAGGACACCCCGACGACCGGCGCCACCGCGCGGTCCGCGACGGCCGCCAGCCGGGCCCGCACCGGCACCGCGGGCTGCGCCGGGACCTGCGGCAGCAGCGCCGCCAGACCGGCGAGCGCGACCGCGCCGAGGCCGGTGAGCAGCCACATCGTGGCCCGCCAGCCGGTGTGCTCGGCCAGCAGCACCCCGATCGGCACGCCGAGTACGGTGCCCGCGCTCATCCCGCCCATCACCAGGGCCAGCGCCCGCCCGCGCCGCCCCTGCGGCGCCAGCGCGGCGGCCGCGGCGGTGGACAGCGCCGAGTAGACCCCGGCGCCGGCGCCCGCGACCGCCCGGGCGGCCAGCAGCGTGCCCAGCGAGGGGGCGAGGGCCGTGGCGCCGTTGCCGAGCGTGAAGACCGCCAGCGCGACCAGGATCAGCAGCCGGGGCCGTACGCCGGAGAGCAGTCCGGCGACCAGCGGCGCGCAGATCGCGTACGCCAGCGTGAAGACCGTCACCAGCTGGCCCGCCAGCGACACCCGGGTACCGATGTCGTCCGCGAGGACCGGCAGCAGTCCGGCCATCACATACGCGTCCAGGCCGAGGGTGAACGCCCCCAGCGTCAGCAGCCACACCTTGCGCACGTGCTCATCTCCCGTGATCGTCCGGAGCGCTGGGTTCCGTGCGCCCCGGGGTGAACCGACGAGAGAAACGTAGGGAGTCTCCGGATGGCCGGGGAAATGCCCGGTGAGGGGTACTTATGCTGGGGCGGCATGAATGACGACAGCGCGCACCGCGGGGCCGCGGGCGCCGCGGACCCGGCCCCCGGGCCCGACCCCGGCCCCGCCCTCGACCCCTTCTGCGACCGTGCCCTCGACGGCATCGAGCTGCGGCATCTGCGGGGTTTCCTCGCCGTCGCGGAGGAGCGCAGCTTCACCCACGCCGCCGACCGGCTGCGGATCGGCCAGCCCGCGCTGACCCGGACCGTCCGGGCGCTGGAGACCACGCTCGGCGCCCGGCTGCTGGACCGTACGACCCGCCGGGTCGACCTCACCGACGCCGGCCGCCGGCTCTACACCGACCTCGCCCCGCTGCTCCCCCGGCTGGCCGCCGCGCTCCGCTCGCCCGCCGGCCCGTCGATCCTGCGACTGGGCTTCACCTCGCTGCTGCCCGCCGCCTGCACCCCGCTGGCCACGGCCTTCGAGGCGGCGACCGGGGCCGGCGTGCGGCTGGTGCGCCGCGACGCCCCGCTCGCCGGGCTGCAGAGCGGGGAGGCGGACATCGTGGTGCTGCGCGGCGAGGTGCCCCACGACGCCGGGCTGCGCACTGCGGTCCTGCTCCGCGAACCGCGGGTCGCCGCCCTGCCCCGCACACCGTTCCCCGCGGGTGACCGAAGCGGCACCCGTACGCCGGGCCTTTCGCCGGGCCGCCCCGGAGGCAAGGGCTTCACCGGCGCGCAGCAGGACGCCCTGCGGGCCGTGGCCCGCCGCCGGGTGCTGGACTGGGACGAGTTGGCCGGGCTGCCGCTGGTGGTCAACACCGTCACCGGCAGCACCCGGCCCGAGCTCTGGTCGGCGGACCGGCGCCCCCGACTCTCCTGCACCGCGGGGAACTTCGACGAGTGGCTGGAGGCCGTCGCCGCCGGGCACGGTGTCGGGGTGGCGCCGGAGCCGGTGGCCGAGCGCCACACGCACCCCGGCATCCGCTACGTACGCCTGAAGAACGCGCCCGCCGTGCCCGTCCATCTGGCGCTGCCCGCCCGCGACGCCCATCCGCTCGCCGAGCGGTTCTTCACCCTGGCGACCCGGTGACCCGGCGGGCACAGCAGGCCCGGCAGGCCGCCCGCTACGACGCCACCGCGACCCCGCCCCGGTCGCCGGCCGTCAGGCCCAGCTCCGCGGCGAAGGCCAGCGCGGCCTCCGGCCGGACCTCGTACCAGGAATCCTTGTCGCAGACCGCGTCCAGCAGCGCCGCGACGTCCCCCGCGCCGACCGTGCGGGCCTCGGCCGCGGCGAGGAAGGCGCACACCGCGGGGGCCGCGTCCCGCTCGGTCTCGGTGAGCGCCACGAGGTCCTCCACGATCTTCGCCACCGCGGCGTCCCCCGGCGCGACCCAGCTCATGGCCATCGCCAGGCCGTCGTCCGGCAGCTGGGCGGGGTACGGCGCGCGGGCCCAGGCGCCGTCCTGCCACCAGTAGACGAACCCGAGGAGATTGCCCTCGGCGTCCTCGCGCAACCGCTCCCAGGGCAGCCACGCGGGGCCGCCGGCCAGGAAGTCGATCTGCCGGCCCCCGCTGTGCGTATGGCTGCCGTCCGCGTCCTGGCCGCACAGCACCGCCCGGCCGTCGGGGCACGGCGTCAGCCGCCACCAGTAGCTGCCGCCGGCGTTCCAGCACTGCAGCCCCTTCTCGCTCCAGGAGAACTCGTCCCCGTCGTCCATGGCGGCCGCCACCACCGCCAGCGTCGCGGCGCGCGCCCAGAGCCGCTCCGGGCGGTCCAGGTCCTCGGGCACACTCGGCCTGTGCATGGCGCTCTCCCCCGTCGTCCAGCGCGGCCCCGCCGACGCGGCCGCGCACCGTCCCCTGCCGTCTCGCACCATAGCGACGAGGACTGACAATTCCCCATGACGAAGCCGTCACAATAATCCAGCGCTCAACAACATCCGGCCGGTTCGCGACGGCGCGCCCGGCCGCGCGCCCGCCGCTCAGTTCAGGGACGGATCGTCCGGGTACGTCGCGACCATCGCCAGCTCGTTGCGCTGGCGCCGCAGCACCGCGCGCCACAGCTGCTCGGGGTCGGGCGAGGAGACGTCGCCGGGCTCGGACTCGACCACGTACCAGGCGCCCTCCACCAGCTCGTCCTCCAGCTGGCCCGGCCCCCAGCCCGCGTAGCCGGCGAAGATCCGCAGGCTGCCGAGGACCGCCGCGAGGAGTTCGGGCGGCGCCTCCAGGTCGACCAGGCCGATCGCGCCGTGCACCCTGCGCCAGCCCAGCGGCTCGTCACCCGACTGCAGGCCGGTGCGGTCCGCGGCCTGCACACCGGCCGTCTCCTCACCGTCGCCGGCCGGTCGTGCGCCGCCGTCCGCGGGGGCGGCGCCGCCCTCACCGGAGAGGCCGCCGGGCACCACGGCCACGCCGAGCGCCGAGTCCAGCGACACCGGGCCGCCCTGGAAGACCACCCCCGGCTCACCGGCCAGCGCGGCCCAGGGCGCGAGGATGTCCGCGACGCCGACCGGCGTGGGGCGGTTGAGGACCACGCCGAGGGAGCCCTCCTCGTCGTGGTCGAGGAGCAGCACCACCGCGCGGTCGAAGTTCGGATCGGCGAGCGCGGGCGTCGCGACGAGCAGCCGGCCTGTGAGCGAGGACACCTCGGTCATGGGCACATGATCCCGCACTTCCGGCCGAAGCGGGGAGTCAACGCCCACGACCGCGCGAAAGCAGGGCAGGGCGTACGGCGGCAGCACCGGGCGCACGCTTTTCCCCGCCGGCGGCCGCCGCTCGCCCTCCGGCCGGACATTCAGGGCATTTAGCAACGCTTCACCCATAAGGCGATTACGAATCAAAGGCGGACCGTAGCGGAGTGTGTTGTGACAAAGCCATTACATGCTCAGAGCCTGCACGGGCCTACGGACACACCCTCGGCCGCCCTTACCATTTCTGCTTGGCCCTGCCCGTCTCCAGGAACGCGAGATCCATGACCGTCTCTACTGACGACGTACTGCTTGTCCACGGCGGCACCCCGCTGGAGGGCGAGATCCGGGTTCGCGGTGCGAAGAACCTCGTACCCAAGGCCATGGTCGCCGCCCTGCTCGGCAGCGGCCCCAGCCGGCTGCGCAACGTCCCCGACATCCGGGACGTCCGCGTGGTGCGCGGGCTGCTGCAGCTGCACGGCGTCACGGTCCGCCCGGGTGACGAGCCCGGCGAGCTGGTCCTCGACCCCTCGCACGTGGAGAGCGCCAACGTCGCCGACATCGACGCGCACGCCGGCTCCTCGCGGATCCCGATCCTCTTCTGCGGCCCGCTGCTGCACCGCCTCGGCCACGCCTTCATCCCGGGCCTGGGCGGCTGCGACATCGGCGGCCGGCCGGTGGACTTCCACTTCGACGTGCTGCGCCAGTTCGGCGCGAAGATCGAGAAGCGCGCCGACGGGCAGTACCTCGAGGCCCCGCACCGGCTGCGCGGCTGCAAGATCCGCCTGCCCTACCCGTCGGTCGGCTCGACCGAGCAGGTGCTGCTGACGGCCGTACTGGCCGAGGGCGTCACCGAGCTGTCGAACGCCGCCGTGGAGCCGGAGATCGAGGACCTGATCTGCGTGCTGCAGAAGATGGGCGCGATCATCTCCATGGACACCGACCGGACGATCCGGATCACGGGTGTCGACAAGCTCAACGGCTACACCCACCGCGCCCTCCCCGACCGCCTGGAGGCCGCCTCCTGGGCGTCCGCGGCGCTGGCCACCGAGGGCAACATCTACGTCCGCGGCGCGCAGCAGCGGTCGATGATGACCTTCCTCAACACCTTCCGCAAGGTCGGCGGCGCCTTCGAGATCGACGACGAGGGCATCCGCTTCTGGCACCCGGGCGGCTCGCTCAACGCCATCGCCCTGGAGACCGACGTCCACCCCGGTTTCCAGACCGACTGGCAGCAGCCCCTGGTGGTCGCGCTGACCCAGGCGTCGGGGCTGTCGATCGTCCACGAGACGGTCTACGAGTCCCGGCTCGGCTTCACCTCCGCGCTCAACCAGATGGGCGCGCACATCCAGCTCTACCGCGAGTGCCTGGGCGGCTCCGCCTGCCGCTTCGGCCAGCGCAACTTCCTGCACTCCGCGGTCGTCAGCGGCCCGACCCGGCTCCAGGGCGCCGACCTGGTCATCCCCGACCTGCGCGGCGGCTTCTCGTACCTGATCGCGGCGCTCGCCGCCCAGGGCACCTCCCGGGTCCACGGCATCGACCTGATCAACCGCGGCTACGAGAACTTCATGGAGAAGCTGGTCGAGCTCGGCGCCAAGGTGGAACTGCCGAACGGCGCGCTGCGCAACTGAGCGGCCCGTCAGCCGACGTACCGAAGGGGCGGTCACCCGAGCCGGGTGGCCGCCCCTGGTGCGTCCCGGGAAGGCCCCGGCGTTGCGGGTGCGACGGGTCGGACGCCGCCGCGTGCGCCGTCCCCGTCCGGTGCGGACCGCGCTACGCCGCACCGCGGCCCCGGCCGCCCGCCGGTGGCCGTCGCCTCCACGGCGCCCGTCCCGGCGCCCCCCAGACGGCCGTGGCGGGCCCTGAGGGGCGCGCCCGGCCCCGCTGTGGCGGCACGCACAAGGGCGGCCACCCCTGGAAGGGGTGGCCGCCCTGTTGTGCCGTGCGGAGGGCCTTACTTGCCCTTGGCGGCTTCCTTGAGCTTGGAGCCCGCGGAGACCTTCACGCTGTAGCCGGCCGGGATCTGGATCGGGTCGCCGGTCTGCGGGTTGCGCGCGGTGCGAGCGGCACGGTGGGTGCGCTCGAAGGTGAGGAAGCCGGGGATGGTGACCTTCTCGTCGCCCTTGGCGACAACCTCGCCGGTCACCTCGGCGAGGGCGGCCAGAACGGCGTCGGCGTCCTTGCGGGTCACCTCGGCGCGATCGGCCAGAGCGGCCACCAGCTCACTGCGGTTCATGTTTGTACTCCCGTGTTCTTCTTGCCAATGAGGCGTGCCACGCGGCTTTGGCCGCATGTAGGGCACAGCGAAGCCGATGCTGCCAGGGTCCTCGGACACTCTCCGGACCCAGGTCTGGTGCCAGACCCTCTCGCCCGGTTACGCATCCTGCCCCTACCTGCGGCGGTAAAGCCAATCCGGCACCCAGCAGGGTCACACGAAAAGCGCCACTGGCTGCACCTGGTGACGCTCCGTGCCGACCCCGCTCCGTACCGGCCCCAGAAGACGGCGGCCACACACTGCCCGCCACCCTATGGGGCCCCCAACGAGGGCGTGTCGCGCGACGCGCCGTGCTCAGACCGCCGTGGTGGCCGTCACAGCGCCGTCGCCGCCCTTGGCCGCGTTCCGCACCGCCCCGGCCACCGCGCCCGCGACCTTCTCGTTGAAGACGCTGGGGATGATGTAGTTCGGGTTGACCTCGTCCTCCAGGACGACGTCCGCGAGGGCGCCGGCCGCGGCCAGCATCATCTCGGTGTTCACCGTACGGGAGTGGGCGTCGAGCAGGCCCCGGAAGACGCCGGGGAACACCAGGACGTTGTTGATCTGGTTGGGGAAGTCGGAGCGGCCGGTGGCCACCACGGCGGCGGTCTGCCGGGCGATGGCGGGGTCGACCTCGGGGTCGGGGTTGGCAAGTGCGAACACGATCGCGCCGTCGGCCATCTTCGCGACGTCGTCGCCGTCCAGGACGTTGGGCGCGGAGACGCCGATGAACACGTCCGCGCCGACCACGGCCTCCTTCAGGGTGCCGGTGACGCCCTCGGGGTTGGTGTTGTCGGCGATCCAGCGCAGCGCCGAGTCCGGGTCGGCGTCGACGAGGTCGGTGCGGCCGGCGTGCACCACACCGTGGATGTCGGCGACGACGGCGTGCCGCACACCGGCGGCGATCAGCAGCTTGAGGATGGCGGTGCCCGCCGCGCCGGCCCCGGACATCACGACGCGGACGTCCTCGATCTTCTTGCCGACCACGCGCAGCGCGTTGGTGAGCGCGGCGAGCACCACGATGGCGGTGCCGTGCTGGTCGTCGTGGAAGACCGGGATGTCCAGGGCCTCGCGCAGCCGCGCCTCGATCTCGAAGCAGCGGGGCGCGGAGATGTCCTCGAGGTTGATGCCGGCGAAGCCGGGGGCGATGGCCTTGACGATCTCCACGATCGCGTCGGAGTCCTGGGTGTCCAGGCAGATCGGCCAGGCGTCGATGCCGGCGAAGCGCTTGAAGAGCGCCGCCTTGCCCTCCATGACGGGCAGCGCGGCCTTGGGGCCGATGTTGCCCAGGCCCAGCACCGCGGAGCCGTCGGTGACGACCGCGACGCTGTTGCGCTTGATGGTCAGGCGGCGGGCGTCCTCGGGGTTGTCGGCGATGGCCTGGCAGACCCGGGCGACGCCGGGGGTGTAGACCATGGACAGGTCGTCGCGGTTGCGGATGGGGTGCTTCGACGACATCTCGATCTTGCCGCCGAGGTGCATCAGGAACGTACGGTCGGAGACCTTGCCGAGCGAGACGCCCTCGATGCCCCGCAGCTGCTCGACGATCTCGTCGGCGTGGGCGGTGGAGGTCGCCGCGATGGTGACGTCGATGCGGAGCTTCTCGTGTCCGGACGCGGTGACGTCGAGGCCGGTCACCGAGCCTCCGTGGGACTCTACGGCCGTGGTGAGCTGGGAGACCGCGGTTCCGCTCGCGGGCACCTCCAGCCGGACCGTCATCGAGTAGGAGACGCTGGGCGCCGTTGCCATGGCCGACTTCCTCTGCTTTCACCGTGTCGCTGGATCGCGTCCGATCGTCGCACCTACCGCCGAGTACGTGGTAGCCGCCCCGTATTGCGAACGTTTTGTTCGCGCGCGGTGGGTGGAGCCGGAAAACTTCTTCCACCATACGAGAGATGATCGTGCGGGCGGAACCCCTCCGGGACAGTCGTGAGCACCGCCACGCGAAAACGGCTGCGGGCGCCTCTCCCTGTGGAGAGACGCCCGCAGCCGACGTTGGCGACACCGACCCGCCATGCTCGCCTCGCGGCAAGTGGTCGCTCGTAGCGACGATGGTTGGGCCCGGGGGCTTGGATCGAGCCGGTGCCGTCACCCAGGCTAACAAACCATCTCCGGAAGCGAATCCCGTCGTGGGGCACCGATTTCCAAGACCGCCCGTACGGCGGCCCGCCCCCGGCCCCTTCAGTCCCGCAGCAGGTCGGGCACCCCGGCCGCGTCCGGCTCGTCGCGTCCGGCGGAGAGCACGGTCAGCTGCTGGGTGGCCCGGGTGAGCGCCACATAGAGCACCCGCAGGCCGGCCGGGGACTCGTCGGCGATCTCGGCCGGCGAGACCACCAGCGTGGCGTCGTACTCCAGGCCCTTGGCCTCCAGGGAGCCCAGCGCCACCACCCGCTCGCCCAGCGGGGCGAGCCAACGGCGGGCCTGCTCGCGGCGGTTCATCGCCACCACGACGCCGACCGTGCCGTCGACCTCGCCCAGCAGCCGCTCGGCCTCCGCCACCGTGGCGCGCGCCAGCGCCCCGTCGTCACGGCCCGCGCCCTCCCCGTCCCCGGCGAGCGCGAAGCGGGGCTCGACGCCCGTGGAGCGGACCGCCTTCGGCGACTGCATGCCGGGCATCGCCAGCGCCAGCACCTTGCCGGCCAGATCGGCGATCTCCGCGGGGTTGCGGTAGTTCACGGTGAGCGTGAAGCGGCGGCGCGGGCGGGTGCCGAGCGCCTCTCGGCGCGCGAGGTCGGCCTCGTCCGGGTCGGACCACGACGACTGCGCCGGGTCGCCGACGACGGTCCAGGTGGCGTGCCGGCCGCGGCGGCCGACCATCCGCCACTGCATCGGCGTCAGGTCCTGCGCCTCGTCGACGATGACATGGGCGTAGTCGGTGCGCTCCTCCTCCAGCCGCTCGCGCCGGCCGCGGCCGCCGCTGCGGTCCGCGAAGGTCGTCAGCTCCTCCAGGCCCGTGAGGTGGTCCAGCGGGTCGGCCTCGCGCGGGCGGGGCGGGCGCGCGGGCGCACCGAGGATCAGCTGCAGCTCGTCCAGCAGCGCGACGTCGTGCACCGACAGCGGGCCCTGACCGCGGTCGTCCAACCGCCGCAGGGAGCGGGCGAGTTGGCGCACCTCGCGCGGGTTGAGCAGGCGGCGCGCCCAGCGGCCCAGCAGCCGTTCGTCGGCCATCGACGCCAGGACCGCGCGCGGGGTCAGCTCCGGCCACCAGGACTGGAGGAACTCCTGGAAGTCCGCCTCGGTGGTGATGTCCTCGTCGAAGCCCTCACGGGCCTCGGCGGCCAGTTCGGGGTCGGTGTAGCGGCGGCCGGCGCCCGACTTGGCCCACAGCGCGTCCAGGATCAGCCGGCGGGCGCGCGGACGCAGCAGGTTGACCGGGGCGGTGCCGCCGAGGGCCGACTGCCGGATGGCGTGCAGCTCGTCGGCGTCCAGCTCGATACGGGCGCCGAAGGCGACGACCCGCAGCCGGGCCGGGGCGGGCCGCGCGGCGCCGCCGCGGGTGCGGCGGCGCGAACCGGCCTCGGGGGCGGGTGCGGCCAGGTCCTCCAGGGACAGCTGGTCGCCCGCGACGGCGGGCGCCGGCCCGGCCGCCGGTGCCGCCAGCTCCAGCGCCCCGCGGGCGGCCTTGCGCAGCAGCTTCTGCATCCGCGAGGAGCCCTTGATGCGGGCCACCGCCGGCGGGTCGTAGGCGGTGGCCTCGGCGCCGTCGACCAGCGAGCCCAGGGCCCGGATGGCCACCTGGCCCTCCTCGCCGAGGGACGGCAGCACGCCTTCGGTGTAGGCGACCAGCAGCGGTGTCGGGGAGACGATCAGGATGCCGCCCGCGTAGCGGCGCCGGTCCTGGTAGAGGAGGTAGGCGGCGCGGTGCAGGGCGACCGCGGTCTTGCCGGTGCCGGGCCCGCCCTCGACCTCGGTGACGGAGGCGGCGGGGGCGCGGATGACCATGTCCTGCTCGGCCTGGATGGAGGCGACGATGTCGCGCATGGTGTGGCTGCGGGCCCGGCCGAGCGCCGCCATCAGCGCGCCGTCGCCGATCGCCGGCAGCTCCCGGCCGTCCAGCGTCGCGGTGACCTCCGGGCGCATCAGATCGTCCTCGACGCCGAGGACCCTGCGGCCCTTGGAGCGGATCACGCGCCGGCGGACGACCCGGCCGGGGGCGACCGGGGTGGCGCGGTAGAAGGGCGCGGCGGCCGGCGCCCGCCAGTCGATGACCAGCGGGGAGTAGTCCGCGTCGAGCACGCCGAGGCGGCCGATGTGCAGCGTCTCGGCGATCGCGGCGCGGTTGTCCTCGATGGCGCCGTCGGCGGGCTCGACGGAGGTGTAGGCGCCGTCCGGGCCCTTCTTGCCGTCCTTGCCCAGGAGCAGGTCGATCCGGCCGAAGAGGAAGTCCTCGTACTCGGAATTGAGGCGGTGGAGATGGACGCCGGCCTGGAAGACCTGCGCGTCGCGCTCGGCGAGCGCGCCGGGCGTGCCGACCTGGCCGCGCTTGGCGGCGTCGTCCATCAGGAACTCCGCCTCGTGGATCTTCTCCTCAAGGCGCCGGTAGACGCGGTCCAGGTGCGTCTGCTCGGCTTCGATCTCGCGGTCGCGAACGGAATCCGAGGCGTGATCCGGTGCGTGCGTGGCGTTCTGCGCGGCCACCCAGGCCCCCTTCTGCTGTGCGTAGGGCAGCCGTCAACCGTACGCGAACCAGGGGCCCTGCGCACCTGGTGAAAGGGACAAAGTCGGGCGGATTTGGTCGGATGTTGATTCGGACCGGTACGTCGGGCGCCTCAGACCTTCACGGTGGCCAGCCGCCTGCCCTCCAGCGTGTTGATCTCGAAATGGTCGATGTCGCCGCGGTTGAGGGCCGCGCCGCCGGCCGCGTAGAGGGGCTCGCGGTTCCACTTCGCCGGGCTGCCCTCGATGCCGTAGCCGCCCTTGGGGACGGCCCAGGTCGTGACGGTCTGCCGCCGACCGTCCTTGCCGACCGCGACCAGGTCGCAGCTGAGCGGCCCCTTGACGTTGGCGAGTTCGAGGACGACCTGGGTGCCCCAGGTGCGGGGTGCCATGGACACGCCCGCCGAGACCTTGGTGTCCGGGTCGACGGAGCGGACCTGCTCGCCCTCGGCGTACTGGGCCCGCACGGCACTGGCGAGCGGCGGGGCCGGCTTCTGAGGCTCCCCGCCCTTCAGGGAGAGCGCGGCGAGCGGTCCGCCGACGATCAGCACGACGGCGGCGGCGACCAGGAACAGCCGGCGCCGGGCGCGGCCGCGGCGCACCTCGGTGACCTCGTCGAGCAGCCCGTCCAGCAGCCCGGGGCCGGGCACGGCCGTGATCGTCTCCACGGTGGGGGCGGACGCCTTGAACTCGGCCAGCACCGGCGTAAGGCCCATGAGCTGCTCCAGTTCGGCGGCGCACCGGTCGCAGCCGACCAGATGCACCTCGAACCGTTCCGCGTCGGCGGCGTCCAGGACGCCCAGCGCATAGGCGCCGACGTCGGTGTGCCGGTCCGGCTGCGTGGGCGGGGTCACTCCGTCACTCCTCGTTCCTCAAGCGAGAGCCGCAGGGAGCGCAGCGCGTAGAAGACCCGGGACCGGACGGTCCCGGCCGGCACGCGCAGCACCTCCGCCGCCTCGCTGACCGTACGCTCCTTGAAGTACGTCTCGACAAGGGCCTCTCGGTGGGCCTGGCTCAGGTCGCCCAGCGCCTCGGAGATCGTCATCAGGCGCAGCGCCCGGTCGATCACGTCGGTGGCGGGCATCATCTCCAGCGGCGTCGCGTCGACCTCCTGGGGCCGGGCCTTGCGGCTGCGATGCCCGTCGATCACGATCCGCCGCGCGACGGTCACGAGCCAGGGGCGGATCGAGCCGGTGGCGCGCTGCAGTTGCTCGGCGTTGCGCCAGGCCCGCACCAGTGTCTCCTGCACCACGTCCTCCGCGCGATGGCGGTCGCCCGCCACCAGTCGCAGGACGAAGGCGAGGAGCGGGCCCGCGTGCTCGTCATAGAGGGCTCGCATGAGCTCCTCGTCAGGTGTCGTCCTGTCTGCCACGACGGCATCCTTACGCACTCCAACTCCCGGGTCGATAGCGCGGATCGCCCAAGATCGCCGGGGACCTGGCCATGAATCGGACTTGCGGTGAGGAGTACGGACGCTACGGGCGGGGCGTTCAGCGGTCGGCCGAAATATTTTCCGCGGCGGGGGCGGGGGCGGCGGCCCGGGACGGCGGGACCTCGTCGGCCGCTCCCCGGCGCACCATCGTGCGCCGGCGGTGCCGCGCCACCCGCGCCCGGTTGCCGCACACCTCGCTGGAGCACCAGCGGCGGCGCCGGCCGCGCGAGGTGTCCAGGTAGACCAGCGAGCAGCTCTCGCCCGCGCACTGGCGCAACTGCCCCCGTGCCACCGCGTCGGTCAGCAGCCCGACCGCGTCGCGGGCCACCGCGGCCAGCAGCCCGGCGCAGTCCGGCGGGCCGGGCAGCGTACGGGCCAGGGCGCCGTCGGCGGTGCGCACCGCGCGCGCGGCGGGCGGCTGCCCGGCGGCGGCCGCGGAGTTGAGCAGGGTCAGGTCGCCGTCGGCCGCCCGGCCCCGCAGTTCGTCGTGCACCACCCGGCCCAGCAACTCGCGCAGCGCCCGGAAGCGGGCGACCCAGCGGCCGTCGACGCCCTCCAGCGGGGCGCCGGGCGGCACCAGCCCCGCGCCGACCAGCCAGGCCGTCAACTGCTCGGGGCCGGTGAGGCGTTCGGCCGGGGCACCGCCGGCCGTGGCCACCAGGTCCAGGCAGATCCGCCCGCAGTCGAACCGCAGGTCGCAAGGCGCCGCCATGTGCCTGTCACTCCTTAGGGCCTACTCCGGCGGGTCGGGGCCGCACAGGCCCGGGGAACCCACCACGCGTGTGCTCCCCAGAGTGCCCGGCGCGCGGTCCGGCCGGAACCCTCCGGAAGGCGTCCGCCGCCCGGCCGTCCGCCCGGCACCCGGCCGCGGGCGGACGACGGGGCGCCGCGGACGCGCCCCTCGGACAGCCCCTAGACGCCGTCGTACTTGTCGGTGTCGGCGTGCGGATCGAGCGACAGCCGGTACCCGCGCTTGACGACCGTCTGGATCAGCTTGGGCGCGCCCAGCGCCACCCGCAGCCGGGCCATCGCGGTCTCCACCGCGTGCTCGTCGCGGCCCGCGCCCGGCAGCGTGCGCAGCAGCTCGGCGCGGGAGACCACCCAGCCCGGACGGCGGGCCAGCGCGCGCAGCAGCGCCATCCCGGCCGGCGGCACCGGTCGCAGCGCGCCGTCCACCACGGCCGCCTGCCCGCGGATCTCCAGCCGCCGCCCTGCCACCGGCAACGGCCGTACCCGGCCGGGCAGTTCCCGGCACAGCAGCTGCACCAGCGGCCCGAGGCGGAATCGCTCCGGCTGGAGCGTGGCGACGTCGACCGCCTCCAGCGGCAGCGCGGTCACCGGCCCCACACACACCGGCAGTACCTCCTGCCGCAGCGCCGTCAGCACCTCCGGCTGGATACCGCGCTCCGCGGCGCGGCTCAGCAGCGACGCGGCGGCCGGTGCGCTGGTGAAGGTCACCGCGTCCACGGCGCCGGAGACCACCGCGTCCAGCAGCCGGTCGACCGGGCCGATGTCCTCCGGCGGCATCCAGCGGTAGACGGGGACGCCGACCACCTCCGCGCCGCCGGCCCGCAGCGCCTCCACGAACCCCGGCAGCGGCTCCCCGTGCAGCTGGACGGCCACCCGGCGCCCGGCCACGCCCTCGGCCAGCAGCCGGTCCAGCACCTCGGCCATCGACTCGGAGGCCGGTGACCACTTCTCGGTCAGCCCGGCGGCCCGGATCGCGCCGCGCACCTTCGGTCCGCGCGCCAGCAGCTCCACACCGGCCAGCCGGTGCAGCAGCGCCTCGCCCAGGCCCCAGCCCTCGGCGGCCTCGACCCAGCCGCGGAAGCCGATGGCGGTGGTCGCCACGACGACGTCGGGGGCGTCGGCGATCAGGTCCCGGGTCGTGGCGAGCAGTTCGGTGTCGTCCGGCAGCGGGACGATGCGCAGCGCGGGCGCGTGCAGCACCTGCGCGCCGCGCCGCTCCAGCAGCGCGCCCAGCTCCTCGGCCCGCCGGGCGGCGGTCACCCCGACGGTGAACCCGTCCAGCGGCCGGACCGCCGGCCTGGTCTCCGGCTCCGTCCGCTCCGGCTCCGTCTGCCCCTGTTCGCCCTGCTTGTGCTGCTGATCGTGCATGGCCCGCTCCGCCCAGAGTGGTTGTGCTGCGTCTCTGGCGCACCGGCCGCCGCGGCTCGGGCGGCACGGGGTGCCAAGGTGCCAAGGCTGCCAACGGCACGTGACAGGCTCGGTCCTCCAGTATTTCCCCGCGGTTACGGCGCGGCGCGCGGCGGCCCGCTCCGGCCACCGCGGACAAGGCCCGGCGCGGGGCGCGGCGCGGCGGCCTGGATACGACCGCCGTGCCGCGCCGGCCGGCTCAGACCTCCGCGTAGACCGGGCGCCGCTCCCCGTCGGCGGCCGGCGCCGTCCCCGCCGGCGCCGTACGCCGCGCGCGGGCCGCGGGGCGCAGGTACACCGCCCAGGTCACCGTGGCGCACACCACGTAGCAGGCCAGGAACGACACGAACGCGGGCGTGCCCGAGCCGGTCGCCGCGAACGACTGCCGGAAGGCGAGGTTGATGCCCAGCCCGCCCAGCGCGCCGACCGCGCCGATCAGCCCCATCGCCGCACCCGACAGCCGCCGCCCGTGGGCCTCGGCCGCCTCGCCCACCAGTCCGCGCCGCAGCGCCTCGGCCTGGAAGATCCCCGGGATCATCTTGTACGTGGAGCCGTTGCCGAGCCCCGACAGCACGAACAGCGCGATGAAACCGGCGAGGAACACCGGCAGCGACCGCACCGACGAGGCGTAGATCACCACGCCGGTGGCCAGTCCCATCGCCGCGAAGTTCCCCAGTGTGATGCGGGCGCCGCCGAACCGGTCCGCGAGCCGCCCGCCGATCGGCCGGATCAGCGACCCCAGCAGCGGCCCGACGAACGTCAGCGACGCCGCTTGCAGGGGCGTGCGCGCGAACTGGATCTGCAGCACCAGGCCGAAGGCGAAGCTGTAGCCGATGAACGACCCGAACGTGCCGATGTACAGCAGCGACATCACCCAGGTGTGCGGCTCCCTGACGGCGTCGCGGGCCGCTCCGGTGTCGTTCGTCACCGGGGCGAGGTTGTCCATGAACCGCGCCGCGAGCACCGCGGCGAGCACGATCAGCGGCACGTAGACGGCCAGCACGATCCGCGGGTGCCCGGCCCCGGCCGTCCCGATCACCAGCAGCCCCAGCAGCTGGATCACCGGCACCCCGATGTTGCCGCCGCCGGCGTTCAGCCCCAGCGCGACCCCCTTCTTGCGCAGCGGGAAGAAGGAGTTGATGTTCGTCATCGACGAGGCGAAGTTCCCGCCGCCGACCCCCGCCAACATGGCGACCAGCATGAACGTGGTGTACGAGGTGCCCGGCTCCATCACCACCGCGGCCGCCGCGGTCGGCACCAGCAGCATCGCCGCGCTGATCACCGTCCAGTTGCGCCCCCCGAACAGCGCCACCGCGAAGGTGTAGGGCACCCGGAGCACCGCGCCCACCAGCGTCGGCATCGCCACCAGGAAGAACTTCCCGGCCGGATCGATCCCGTACTGCGGCCCCATGAACAGCACCATCACCGACCACAGGGTCCAGATGGAGAACCCGATGTGCTCGGAGAGCACGGAGAACACCAGGTTCCGCCGGGCGACGCGCCGGCCGGTCTCCCGCCAGAACCCCTCGTCCTCCGGCTCCCAGTGCTCGATCCACCGCCCGCCGCGCCGCGTGCGTGCCTCGGTACCGCTGTGGTCAGGACTGTCGCTACGGGTGCCGGCGGCCTCGGCCGTCATCGCGCCTCCCAGGGAGTCGGGTCATCTGCCCCGAAGGTAGGGACGGCCGGTTTCCGGTGCCGTGGCGGGGAGGTGACCGCCCGGAAACCTTGCGCTCACCGGGAGCGGGGACGGTACGTGAGCGACGGCGGACGCCACGGCGTACGCGCCGGCGGCGGACGCCCCGAAATGCCTCGCACGCTCCCTTTCACCACTCGTTCGGGGTAATGGATATTGACGTGGACACTGTCAGGATTTCGGTCCTATGCGCCGCTTCATGCCCTCGGCACGGTCCGTGCCCGGCATCGGGCGGCGCCTGGGCTCCGTCACCGCGCACCAAGTGGAGTGCTCCCCCACCGTGGATTTCCTCGTCTTCCCCGACCACCCCGCCGGCCAGGCGCTGTGCCGCCTGCTGCCGGCCGGCCCGCCCGCGCACCTCCTGCGCCACCCCTCGGGGCGCCCCTGGATCGTCGGCCGCTGGACCGCCGACGAGGCGGTGACGGCCGAGGCCGGACCGCGCCGCGCGGTGCTGCTCGGCACCGCCTCGGCGAGCCCCGGCGCGCTGGCCCGGCTGCTGCCCGGCCCCGGCCACCTCGACGGCGTCGGGGAGCGCGTCCGCCGCATCCCGGGCAGCTATGTGCTGCTGACCGCCGCCGAAGGCGACCTGCGCTGCCGCGGCGACCTCGCGACCGTCCACCCCGTCCACCACGCCCGGATCGGCGGCATCACCGTCGCCGGCAACCGGCCCCAGGACCTGGCCGCGCTCGCCCGTGCCGCGGCCGGCGCGCACCCCCCCTGCGGCGCCCCCGGTACCGGCCTCGTCGACGAGGAGTCGCTGGCGCTGCGCCTGCTGTTCCCCTTCGCGCCACTCCCCCTGGCCCTGCGCCCGCTGTGGCGCTCGGTGCTCGCCGTACCCCCGGGCCATCACCTGACCCTGTACGCCAACGGGCGCCACAGCGTGGCCCGTTGGTGGCAGCCACCGGAGCCGGACGCCTCGCTGGAGCAGGCCGCGCAGACCGTGCGCCGGGCCCTGACCGACGCGGTCGCCGCCCGCGCCGACCGCGTCCGGCGGGCCGCCCACGGCGCGGCGGGGAGCGGCGGCACGCTCAGCGCCGACCTCTTCGGCGCCACCGACTCCGCCGGCCTCGCCTTCCTCGCGGCCCGCGAGGACGTCCCCCTGCTCACCGCGTCCTGGGGGTGCCGCCACCGCGGCGCCGACACCACGGGCGGCGCCCGCGCCGCGGCCCGCCCCGGCGCCGTACCCCACCAGCGCGAGCGGCCGGCCGGCCGCGACGGCTGCCGGCGGTCCTGCCCCTGCGACGGCGAACACCTCGTCCTGCCGTACGCCGAGGCCCCCACCTGGTACACCCCGCCCGACGACCCCGGACACCCCACCCCCGCCGACCCGGCCGCCCCGCTCGCCGCCTTCCACGAGGCCGCCCGCCTCGCCCACCTCGCCCGCCTGCTCGCCGCGCACGGCTCCCGGCTGCACCTGGCCGGCGTCGGCGCCGACGCGCTCTTCGCCCACCGCCCCGCGGCCCTCAACTCCCTGGCCCGCAGCGACCCGCGCACCGCCGCCCGGCGCGCCTGGACGGCCCACCACCTGTGCCACTGGAAGGCCCGCGACACCCTGCGCACCCTGCTGGGCGGCTGCTCCTACCCGCGGTGGCTGGCCGGCAGCGCACCACGGGTGGCCGTCACCGGCCCCCGGACCACCGGCGCCGACTGGGAGGTCCGTGCGGCCCTGCCGCCCTGGACGCACCCGGACGCCGTCGCCGTCGTCCGCCGGCTGCTGCGCGAGGCCGCGGCCCGGGCCCCCGAGCCGTTCGCACCGCTGCGCTCCCCGCACGAGACCGTCCGGGCCGCCGTCCGCGCCGGGGAGAGCGTCCGCGGCATCGCCGCCCTGGCCTCCGCCTACGGCATCGGCTACGAAGCGCCGTTCCTGGACGACGCCGTCATCGAGGCGGCGCTGACCCTGCGGCTCGCCGACCGCACCCGGGCCGGCGTCCACGCCCCGCTGCTGACCCGCGCCCTGCGCGGCATCGTCCCCGGCGCCGTACTCTCCCGCGGCACCACCGTCGGGCACGACGCCGAGGCCCGGACGGGGCTGCGCACCCACCGGGACGCCCTGGCCGCCCTGTGCGACGACTCACTGCTGGCCGAGCGCGGCCTGATCCGCCCCGGCGTCCTCAAGCACCACCTGACCTCGCCCCAGCCGTCCCCGCACACCGCGGACCCCACCCTCGCCACCGAGTACTGGCTCCGCGCGCACGACCCGGGCCGCACCCCCGCCCCCGAGGTGCCGGGCCCGGCCCTCAGCGTCCCGGCGCGGCGTCCGCGTCCCGCGGCCCGCAACTGACCTCCCCGGTCACCCCCATCACCCGGGCGTCCTCCGGCGGCAGCCACCCGTCGCCGGGGACGGACAGCCACCCGCCCCGCCGGGCGAACTCCCCGGCCACCGCCCGCAACGCGCCCAGCCCGGGGTGCCGCAGCCCCCGCCGCCACAC
This sequence comes from Streptomyces sp. NPDC059008, assembly GCF_042749045.1. NCBI lineage: Bacteria > Bacillati > Actinomycetota > Actinomycetes > Kitasatosporales > Streptomycetaceae > Streptomyces > Streptomyces sp. NPDC059008. Next base: position 37,614 of record NZ_JBHYJC010000034.1, read on the forward strand.
CATCGACACCGGCGACAGCGGTACGGGGTCGACGACCGGCCGCAGCACCATCCCCGGCACCTCGATGAACTCCACACTCGCCAGCACCGACCACCCGCGCTTGCGCACCACCCGCACGAACTCCTGCGAACCCTCGATCTCCGGGAACGGCTCGGCCATCGCGATCCCGCGCCCGGCGAAGAGCCGCTCCGCCAGCTGTGTCCACTCCGCGGTCTGCGGGTTCCCGGCCGCCGCGTACAGCGTCTCGCCGGCCAGGTCCGCCAGCCGGACCGCGGCGTGCGCGGCCAGCGGATGGTCCGCGCGCAGCAGCACCGCCATCGGCTCCAGCCGCACCGGCTGGTGCGCGAGGCCGGCCCGGACGGCGGGCGGCAGGCCCGCGTACCGCCCGAAGGAGACGTCGAGCCGCCCGGCCGCGAGCTCCGCCGCCGCGCCCGTCAGCCCGCTGTGGAAGCGGGCGACCAGCTCGCAGCTGTCCGGAACCCGTCCCCTGGCCTCCTCCAGCACCCGGTGGGCGGTGCCGATCGGGACGCCGACGTCGACCAGCAGCGGCCGCTCGGGAGCCGGGGCGAAGGCGGCCGCCAGCTCCTCGTGCGCGGCCAGCACCCGCCGCGCGTACGGCAGCAGCCGCTCGCCGTCCGCGGTCAGCGTCACCTGGCGGGTGGTCCGCACGAACAGCGCCGCGCCCAACTCCCGCTCCAGGCGGCGGATATCGCGGCTGAGCGCCTGCTGGGCGACGTAGAGCCGCCCCGCCGCGCGGGTGAAGTGCAGCTCCTCGGCGACGGCGACGAACGCCCTGAGCAGACGCGGATCGATGGCGAACGGCATCCGGACATCCTGGCAGTGCCCGCCCCCGCCACACCCCTCACCCCGATTGACAACGCAAGTGCGTCAATGGGTGCCGATCAGGTGTTGGACCGGCGACGGGGGCAGCCGCGACCGTAGAGGCATGATCCTCTTCCTCGCCGCCCGACCGGTGGTCTCCCCCCCGCCCGGCCCCTCCCCCGCCCTCGGCCGCGCTCGCGCGGGGGGACCCCCAGGCGCCGCGGGAACCCGACCGCCCCTGCGCCCGGCCCCGCGCCGCCGCGCCCGGCCCGGCCTGCTCGCCCCCTACCGCCGGATCTTCGCCGTACCGGGCACCCGCGCCTTCACCGCCGCCAACCTCACGGCCCGCCTGCCGATGGGGATGCTCAGCGTCAGCGCGGTGCTGATGATCGCCGGTGTGCGCGGCTCCTACGCCCTGGCCGGTGCGGTCACCGCGACCGGGCTGGCGGCGACGGCGCTCGTCGGGCCGTGGACCGCCCGGCTCGTCGACCGCCACGGCCAGGCCCGCATCGCGGTCCCGGCCACCGCACTCGCCGTCCTCGGCTCGCTCTCCCTGCTGCTGTGCGTACGCCACGGCGCGCCCGACTGGACCCTGTTCGCCTCGTACGCCGCGACCGCCACCACGCCCAACACCGGCGGGATGTCCCGCGCCCGCTGGGCACACCTCTTCAGGGACGACCCGGCCGCCCGGCACACCGCCAACTCCTTCGAGCAGGCCGCCGACGAGCTGTGCTTCATGCTCGGGCCGGTACTGGCGACGCTGCTGTGCACCACCCTCTTCCCGGAGGCCGGCACGGCGGTGGCCGCGGCGCTGCTGCTGACCGGGGTCCTGCTCTTCGCCGCCCAGCGCCGCACCGAACCGCCGGTGGCCGCACGGGCGGCGGGCCGCACCCCGGCCAGGGGGTCGCTGCTGCGCCGGTCCGGCCTCGCACCGCTGCTGCTCACCTTCCTGTGCACCGGCGCGATCTTCGGCTCGCTGGAGGTCGTCACCGTCGCCTACGCCGACGACCACGGCATACGCTCCGCCGCGGGCGGCCTGCTGGCCCTCCAGGCGGCCGGATCCGGTGCGGCCGGACTGCTCTACGGCCTGCTGCGCCCGGCGGCCCGCGCCGCGCACCGCTTCGCGCTGTGCGTCGGCGCGATGGCCGCCCTGATGCTGCTGCCCGCGCTCGCCGCCCGGGCCGGGGGCCCGGCGGTACTGGCGGTCGCGCTCCTGGCGGCCGGTATGGCCACCGCGCCGGCCATGGTCACCGGCATGGGACTGGTCCAGTCCCGCACCCCCGAGGGCCGCCTGAACGAGGGCATGACGCTCGCCGTGACGGCCCTGCTGGGCGGCATCGCGGCCGGCTCGGCGACCGGCGGCTGGGCCGTGGAGCACCTGACGGGCCCCGGGCCCGCCTACCTCGTCCCCGCCGCGGCGGCCGCGCTCGCCCTGGCCGCGACCCTGCTCGCGCCCCGCCCCCGCTGAGTGCGCACCGCGGGCGGAACGCAAAACGGCCCAGGCCCCGCTCGTCCTGTCGGACGAACGAGGCCTGGGCCGTCACATGGGAATTGTGGAGATGGCGGGAATCGAACCCGCGTCCAACGGTGCGGAACCAGGGCTTCTCCGAGTGCAGTCCGCTGCGATTTTCTCGGCCCCGGAGATCACACGGACAAGTCTCCGACGGGCTCAGCCACTGTTTGATTTCCTTCTGGACCCCGTGACCGGGTCTAGAAGTTTAGTCCCCTAGCTGATGCCAGGATCCGGGTCGGGAACAGCCCCGGGCTGACACTTCGCAAGTCGCTACTTAGGCAGCGAGGGCGAAGGAATCGCGCTTGGTGTTGGCGATTATTGGTTTCGGCATATGGTTTACGAGATCATTGCCGCTTCCTCGACTCGCTTCCCCTGCTTCGACATCCGCTGTCGAAACCGATCATCCCCATGTTCAATTAAAAAACTGCATCGAAGTGATGCCTACGCCCCTCGTGGGGTGCGGAGCCATCGTACGTGAACAACGCGCGAGGTCGCCAGCGTATTTCCCCGCGGCCGGACGGCGTGGCCGGACGGCACGCGCACCTCAGGCCCGCTGCCGGCGGCGAGCCGCCGACACCGCCCGCTCCACCTCACGGCGGTCCTGCTGCTCGCGGAGCGTCTGCCGCTTGTCGTACTCCTTCTTGCCCTTGGCCAGCGCGATCTCGACCTTGGCCCGGCCGTCCTTGAAGTAGAGGGCCAGCGGCACGATCGTGTGCCCCGACTCCTGGCTCTTGGACTCCAGCTTGTCGATCTCGGCGCGGTGCATCAGCAGCTTCCGCTTGCGCCGGGCCGCGTGGTTGGTCCAGGTGCCCTGGGCGTATTCGGGGATATGTACGTTGTGCAGCCAGGCCTCATTGCCGTCGATCTGGATGAAACCGTCCACCAGCGACGCCCGGCCCTGGCGCAGCGACTTCACCTCGGTGCCGGTCAGCACCAGGCCACACTCATAGGTGTCCAGAATGTGGTAGTCGTGCCGCGCCTTCTTGTGCTGTGCCACGAGCTTGCGCCCGGGGCTCTTGCCCTTGTCCTTGTCCTTAGTCATAGTGCGGCCATTTTCGCACTAGGCACCGGCCCCGAGGCCACTCAATACTGTGCGGGCCCGTTTCTCGGCCTGGCCGGCGACGACCAGGTCGGGGGTGATGCCGGCGCCGTCCACCGCCCGCCCCGACGGAGTGCGGTAGTGGCCCACGGTCAGCTCGGCGACCGAGCCGTCGGCCAGCCGGCTGGGCATCTGCACCGAGCCCTTGCCGAAGGTCGGCGAACCCACCACGACCGCCCGGCCACGGTCCTGCAGCGCGCCGGCCAGCAGCTCGGCGGCGCTCATCGTCCCGCCGTCGACCAGCACGACGAGCGGGAGGCGGGTGTTGCCGCCGCGCTCGGCGTACAGGGCACGCTGGCTGCCCCGCATGTCGTAGGTGGCGACCAGGCCGCCGTCGAGGAAGGCGGAGGCGGTGGCGACGGACTCGGTGACCAGACCGCCGGTGTTGCCGCGCAGGTCGAGCAGCAGACCGCCGTGGGCGGAGGCCCGGCGCACCGCGCGGCGGACCTCCGCACCGGTGCCCTTGGCGAACGCGGCGATCTTGACGCGGGTCGGCCCCCGCGCTCCGGCGGGCCGGTCGGTGACGACGTTCTGGGTCCGCAGCCGGGTGCGGTGCAGGGTCACGCTCCAGTGGCGGGCGCCGCGCTCCACATCCAGCCGTACGGGGGTACCGGCGGCCGACCCGCCGGCGCCGTGCGGGGCGGCCCCGCGCAGCCGGGCGACGATCTCGGTGACCGGCCTGCCCCGGGTGGCCCGGCCGTCGACGGCGTGCAGCCGGTCCCCCACCTCGACGCCGGCCCGCGCGGCGGGGCCGCCGGGCTGGACCCGCGACACCTCGGTGCGGCCGCCCGCCGTCTGCCGCACCCACAGGCCGACACCGACGTACGCGCCGTCCAACTGCTCCTGGAAGGACTCGAACTCGCCCGGTGTGTAGATCGTCGACCAGCGGTCGCCGCTGCGGCTGACGACCTCGGCGGCGGCCTGGGAACCGGACTTCCCGTCCTCGATGGCTTCGCTCGCGGCCCGTTCGACGGCCGCGCGGTCGGCGGTGGCGGCGTCGGGTGCGTGCGCCCCGAAGGCCGTGCGGTCCGCGGCCGTACGGCTCGCGGCACGCTCGCCGTGATCGCTCCAGGTGCCGGTCGCGGCGCCGGTGGCGAGCACGCCGGCGAGAAACAACGTCAGGGCCGCCCCGCGGCGAATGCGGCGGGGCCGGTCGTACGAACACGGGCCCGACATGCCGGTGAGTCTAGGGGACAAAGGGGCGCCGCACGGCGAGTTGACCGTACGGCGCCCTTGGCAAAGCTCACACCTTGAGGTACTTGCGGCTCACACCTTGAGGTACTTGCGCAGCGCGAAGAACGCGGCGAGCGCGGGCATCAGCAGACCGATCAGCAGCACCAGCGGCAGGACCGCCACCACCGAGTCCCAGCCGATGAAGTTGATCACCTGGATCTTCTCCGCCAGCCAGTTGTTGACGAGGATGTACTTGCCGCCGACGATCAGCACACAGGCGAAGGCCGCGCCGAGCAGGCCCGCGATGGCCGCCTCCAGGATGAACGGCATCTGGATGTAGAAGCTGGACGCCCCCACCAGCCGCATGATCCCGGTCTCCCGCCGCCTGCTGAACGCCGACACCCGGACGGTGTTGACGATCAGCATCAGCGCGACGACGAGCATCAGCCCCATCACACACAGCGCGGCGATGTTCATGCCGTTGAGGAGGTTGAACAGCGGCTCGACGGTGTCGCGTTGGTCCTGCACCTCCTGGACACCGGGCCGCTCGGAGAACGCCGACTTGATGACCGTGAACTTCGTCGGGTCCTTGAGCTTGACCCGGAAGGACTCCGGCAGCTGGTCGGGCGTCACCAGGCCGGCGACCGGCGTGTCGCCGAACTGCTCCTTGTAGTGCTTGTAGGCCTGGTCGCTGGACTCGTAGGTCACGTCCTGCACGATCGGCAGGTTGTTCAGCTCGGTCTTGATGTCGTCCTTCTGCTGCTGGGTGGCCGCACCCTTGGCACAGTTGGCGCCGGTTTCGGCGTCGTTCTTGTTGCAGAAGAAGATGGAGACGTTGACCTTGTCGTACCAGTAGCCCTTCATCGTGCTGACCTGGTCGCGCATCAGCAGCGAGGCGCCGAACAGGCCCAGCGAGAGGGCTACGGAGACGATGACGGCGAACGTCATCGTGAGGTTTCGGCGGAGACCGACGCCGATCTCCGACAGGACGAACTGGGCGCGCATGGCGTCCTTTCAGTGCTGGGGGCCGTACACGCTTAGTGCTGGTAGCCGTACACGCCGCGCGACTGGTCGCGGACGAGCCGGCCCTTCTCGAGTTCCATGACCCGCTTGCGCATCTGGTCGACGATCTGCTGGTCGTGGGTGGCCATGACCACCGTCGTACCGGTCCGGTTGATCCGGTCCAGCAGCTTCATGATGCCGACCGAGGTCTGCGGGTCGAGGTTGCCGGTGGGCTCGTCCGCGATCAGCAGCATCGGGCGGTTGACGAAGGCCCGTGCGATGGCGACGCGCTGCTGCTCACCACCGGAGAGCTCGCCCGGCATACGGTCCTCCTTGCCGCCGAGGCCGACGAGTTCGAGGACCTCGGGGACCGTCTTGCGGATCTGGCCGCGCGGCTTGCCGATGACCTCCAGGGCGAAGGCGACGTTCTCCCCGACGGTCTTGTTGGGGAGCAGCCGGAAGTCCTGGAAGACCGTGCCCACCTGGCGCCGCATCTGCGGGACCTTCCAGTTGGAGAGCTTGCCGAGGTCCTTGCCGAGCACGTGCACATGGCCATGGCTGGCCCGTTCCTCACGCAGCAGCAGCCGCAGGAAGGTGGACTTGCCGGAGCCCGAGGAGCCCACCAGGAAGACGAACTCGCCGCGCTCGATCTCGAGCGAGACGTCCCTGAGTGCGGGACGGTTCTGCTTCGGGTAGGTCTTGGAGACGTTGTCGAATCGGATCACAGATGCACCACGGTCGACCTGGATAGGGGCACGGTTGCCGAGTTGCGGCTCCCGTCGGTGTGCGTGACCATACGCGAACCTCGCAGCACGGTGCAGTCGCCGTGGGCGGTTGGTGCGTTTATTCACGGCATCTACGGGACAAAAGGCGCACAATCTCGCGGGGCGCGCCGTTCCCTCCAGGAGCTGGCACAGTGGTAGGGGGAACCAATGCGCCGTCCGGTGCGTTGGTGCAGTGGAGAAGGAGGTCGCATGACGTACGACCGACTGGTGTGCGCCAACTGCGCGGCCCCTGTGAGCGAGGGCCGCTGCCCTGTGTGCCGGGCGAGCAGAGAACGGCTCCAGCAGCAGGCGGGCGGTATCTTCGCCCAGCTCAGCCCCGCGATGCTGGTGGCTTTGATGATCGCGCTGTTCGCGGTCGGTGTGCTGCTCCACCAGGCCGTCTGACCCGCCGGATCCGTTACGCGGCGGAGTCGGGGCCCCCGCCTGGTAGCGGCCCGTGACAAACGAACGCCAAGGGGCCCGGGACGCTGCTGCGTCCCGGGCCCCTTGTGGTGCCGCGTCAGCGTCAGGCCGCTGCCGCGCCGCCGCCGTTCTTGTTGATCAGACGGGGCAGCATACGGAAGCCGACACCGCCCGCGATCATCGTGGCCGCACCGATGAGCAGGACGGTGGTACCGGAGGAACCGGTCTCCGCCAGCTCGCCACCCTTGGCCTGCTGCTTGGCCTGGCCGGGGGTGTCGCCGATCTGCTCCTTGCCCTGACCGGGCTGCTCGATCGGCTTGGAGCCCTCGTTGTCGGTGCCGGTACCGGTGGAGTCGCCGCTGGTGTTGCCACCAGAGTTCCCGTTGCCACCCGAGTTTCCGTTGCCGCCCGAGTTTCCGGTGCTGCCGGAGTTACCCGTGCTGCCGCTGTCGCCGGTGCTGCCGGAGTCACCGGTGCTGCCGCTGTCGCCGGTGCTGCCGCTGTCGCCAGTGCTGCCGGAGTCACCGGTGCTGCCACTGTCGCCGGTGCTGCCGGAGTCACCGGTGCTGCCGCTGTCGCCGGTGCTGCCGGAGTCACCGGTGCTACCGGAGTCCCCAGTGCTGCCGCTGTCACCGGTGCTGCCGGAGTCACCGCCGATCTCGCCGCCGGTGGTGCCGGAGTCACCGCCGATCTCGCCGCCGATGCCGCCGGTGTCGCCACCCGTGTCGCCGCCGGTGTCGCCACCGGAGTCGCCGCCGCCGATGATCCCGCCGATGATGCCGCCGATGATCCCGCCGTCCGAGCCGCCGGTCTCACCCGGGCTGGCCGCGGAAGCGGCGCCGGCCGCGGTGAGCGACGCACCCGCCGCGATCACCGCACCGGCCGCAATGCGCGCTACGCGCAGCCGCGTCTTCTTCGTCATGTACTGCTACCCCCAGTAGCTGAACTCGTCATTGGAGCACCGCTGCACGGGGCGACGAGCCGATGGGGGTAGGCGAGTTTTGGCCACGGAATGCCGACCGGCCACTCTTCCCCCGTTCATACACGCGCCCCAGAACATACGCATGCCGCGCTCAGCCTTCCCAGTCAGGCCGACATCGTCAAGGTCGAATAAAGTCTCGATGTCCGAATTGCCAAGGGATGGGCGGTACATGGACATACGACTGTGACCAAACCGCCACAGCAAAAACAACTGCCTCCCCGAGGGAGGCAGTTGTTTCGCGTGTTCTCCGGCCCGGGCCGCTACTTCTCCTGCTGCTTGCGCCAGCGGATTCCGGCCTCCAGGAAGCCGTCGATGTCGCCGTCCAGCACAGCGGTGGGGTTGCCGACCTCGAACTCCGTGCGCAGGTCCTTGACCATCTGGTACGGGTGCAGGACGTACGAACGCATCTGGTTGCCCCAGGAGTTGCCGCCGTCGCCCTTGAGCGCGTCCATCTTGGCCTGCTCCTCCTGGCGGCGGCGCTCGAGGAGCTTGGCCTGCAGGACGTTCATCGCGGTCGCCTTGTTCTGGATCTGCGAGCGCTCGTTCTGGCAGGAGACGACGATGCCGGTGGGGATGTGCGTCAGCCGGACCGCGGAGTCGGTGGTGTTGACGCCCTGGCCGCCGGGGCCCGAGGAGCGGTACACGTCCACCCGCAGCTCCGACTCGTCGATCTCGATGTGGTCGGTCTGCTCGACGACGGGCAGCACCTCGACACCGGCGAAGGACGTCTGGCGGCGGCCCTGGTTGTCGAACGGCGAGATGCGCACCAGGCGGTGCGTGCCCTGCTCGACGGAGAGCGTGCCGTAGGCGTAGGGGACGTTCACCGCGAAGGTGGTCGACTTGATGCCGGCCTCTTCCGCGTACGAGGTCTCGTACAGCTCGGTCTTGTAGCCGTGCCGCTCGGCCCAGCGCAGATACATCCGCTGCAGCTTCTCGGCGAAGTCGGCGGCGTCCACGCCACCGGCCTCGGCACGGATGTTGACGACCGCCTCACGGGAGTCGTACTCACCGGACAGGAGGGTGCGCACCTCCAGCTCCTCGACGGCCTTGCGGACCTCCGCGAGCTCCGCCTCGGCCTCGGCGCGGGTCTCCTCGTCGCCCTCGGCCTCGGCGAGCTCGAAGAGCACCTCGAGGTCGTCGACCCGGCCGCGCAGCTCCTCGGCGCGGCGCAGCTGGCCCTGGAGGTAGGACAGCTGGCTGGTCACCTTCTGAGCGCTCTCCGGGTCGTCCCACAGGGACGGCGCCGCCGCTTGCTCCTCAAGCACGGCGATGTCGGCCCTCATCTTGTCGAGGTCCAGGACGGCCTCGATCGACCCCATGGTCGAGGAGAGGGACTTCAGCTCTTCGGATACATCGACGACTGCCACGCACCCAGCCTAACGGCTACCACCGACAACCTGACCCGCCCCGGCGGACCGGGTCCCCGGAGGGCGTGTCCCCGCCGGAGAACACGCACCACCCGGGGTCGTCACACGGTCACGGAGCGTCCCGCTCGGACTGGTGGACACCCGGCGTGGCGTCGCCGGCGTCGTCGTCACCCGAGGCCAGCCAGCCGCCCAGCCCCGCCGCCACGACCACCACCGCGGCGGCCGCGCCGAGCCTGGTCCGGCGCCGGCGCACCGCCTCCGGGGACGCGCGGTGGCGGGCCGAGCCCGCCCTGCGCTCACCGGACGCCCGGGGGGCGCGGGCGGTGCCGTGCGCGCCGCCCGCCAGCTCGTCCGGGCCCGGGACCCGCATGCTGGTGTGCGTCTCCCGGTTGGAGTCCGGGGCCGAGCCCTGGACCAGGGGGACCGCGCCGCGCGGCGGCGTGGCCTCGCCCGCCACCGGGGGGTAGAACGATTCCTCGCGGGACCTGCCGGCCGCGCCCTCCTGCTCGTCCTCCGGCTGCTCGTCGTCCGGCTCGTCGATGTCCAGCGGCGGCATACCGGCCAGTCCGGGCAGCAGCTCGCGCAGCCGGGCGGCCAGCTCCGGGGCCCGCAGCCGGGAGGCGGGCGCCTTGGCCAGGCACTGCAGCAGCAGCTGCCACAGCTCGTCGGGGATCCCGGGCAGCGGCGCCACGCTCTCGGTGACATGGCGGCGCAGCACCGCCCCGGGGTGGCCTCCCCCGAAGGGCGTGAACCCGGCGAGCATCTCGTACAGGACCGTCGCCAGCGCGTAGACGTCCACGGAGGCGCGCGGCGGCAGGCCCTCGATGATCTCCGGGGCGAGGTAGTCGGGGGTGCCGATGACCTTGGTCGAGCGCAGCGGGACGGCGGTACCCCCGGCGGGAGTCCCCCGGCCGGCGCCGGGAGGCGCCCCCAGGGGCAGGGTCCGGCGCGGCGAGTCGACGAGCCGGGCGATGCCGAAGTCGGTCAGCAGGGCGGGGTGCGCGCCACCGGGGCCGAGCGGGCCCTGCATGTCCAGCAGGACGTTCTCGGGCTTGACGTCGCGGTGCACGATGCGCGCGGTGTGCGCGGCGGCGAGCCCGTCGGCGACGTCCGCGGCGATCGCCACCGCTGCCTCCGGGGCCAGCCGGCGCTCGCGCTCCAGACGGGTGCGCAGGTCGGTCCCCCGTACGAGGTCCATCACCAGCGCCAGGTCGTTGCCGTCGACGACCAGGTCGCGCACGCCGACGACATGCGGGTCCTCCAGGCCCAGCAGCGCCGCCCGCTCCTGCACGAAGCGGCCGACGAGCTCCTGGTCGGAGGCGAGGTCCTCACGCAACAGCTTGATGGCCACGGCCCCTTCGGGACCCTCGCCCAGCCATACCGTGCCGGCGCTGCCGCGCCCCAGGATCTGGTGGGCGGTGTACCGGCTGCCGATCTTCCGTGCCAAGACTGCTCCGACGTGTCGGGCCCCCGAGCGTCCTGCGGGGGCTGAGGTTGGCGTCAAAGCTACGCGGATGCCACCGGGTTCATTGCCCCGGACGGCGGCAACCTTCACTTCTGTGAGCGAAATTGCCCGGAGAAGTCGACAAATCAACGAAGCCGCCCGTGGAGCCGCCGTGCGGCGCACGGGGACCACGGGCGGCTTCGCGTCAGCCGCCGAGTTTGTTCACGAACTGCTCGACGTCGCGGTACATGTGCCCGATCTGGGAGAAGAAGCCGCGGGTCGTGCCGATCCACTCCTGGAGCGGGGTGAGCTCCCAGATCAGCCAGGCGGCCACGAACAGCAGTATCAGCGTGAACAGGCAGCCCTTGAGGCAGCCGAGACCCGGGATCTTCATCGGGTTGGCGCTGCGCTGACGGGGCTCCCGCCAGGGCCGGGGCTCCGGCGCGGGCGGCCGCTGCGGCTCGTAGCGCTGCGGCGGCGGCTCCTGGCGGCGCTGCGGGGCCGGCGGCCGCTGCTGCGCGTACGGCGCCGGAGCGGGCTGCTGGCGGTACTGCGGCTGCTGCGGGGCGGCCGGGCGGCGCTGCGGGCGGCGGCGCAGCGGGTCCTGGGTGGGGTCCAGGTACTGCACCTGGGTCTGCTCGTTGCGGTCGCGGGCGGCCCGCATCTGCGACTCCCACGGATGGGGGCCGTCGGGCTCCGGCGGACCACCGGCCGGCGCGCCCATGGGCATCGGCGGCATCGCGCGGGTCGGGTCGGCATCGCGACCACCGGGGCCGCCGGTGGACGGCAGCACGCTGGTGGCCGCCGCCGGGTCGTAGCCGCCGGCCCCGGGGCCCGAGGGAAGCACCTGGGTGGGCTCGGCGTCGCCTCCGGCGGCCTGGCCGTCCGCGCCGGTACCGGGGACGGACGCGGGCGCCGGGTCCGGGGCGAGCAGCGCGGCGACGCCGAGCGCCGCCTCGGCCTGCGCGGGGGTGGCGTGCACGCCGATCCCGGAGGCGACGGTGCGCAGCGCACGGGCGAGGTTCTCGGCGCTGGGCCGCTCCTCGGGGCGCTTGCTCAGGCAGCGCTCTATGACCGTCCACAGCGGCTCGGGAAGCGTGCTGGGGCGGCGCGGCTCCTCGCTCAGGTGGCGGTGCAGCACCTCCAGGGCGGTCGACCCCGCGAACGGGGGACGGCCGGTGACCAGCTCGTACAGCAGGATGCCGGCGCCGTAGACGTCCACCGCGGAGGTCTGCGGACGGCCCTCGGCGGACTCCGGCGCCACATAGGCGGGGGTCCCGACGAACTCGTGGGTGCGGGTCAGGCCCGGGGAGTCGGCGAGCCGGGCGATGCCGAAGTCCGTCAGCATCGGATGCATCTCGCCGCCGTCGGACCCGGCCAGCAGGACGTTGGCGGGCTTGAGGTCGCGGTGCACCACGCCGTCGGCGTGGCTGGCGGCCAGCGCGTCGGCGATCTGGGCGGTCAGCAGGGCGGCCGCCACCGGGCTGAAGGGGCCGTTGTCGCGCAGATAGCGGTGCAGGTCCGGGCCGTCGACCAGGTCCATGACCAGCGCGAGCAGATCGCCCTCGACGACCAGGTCCCGGGTGCGGACGATGTTGGGGTGGGTCAGCCGCAGCAGGACGGAGCGCTCGCGCAGGAAGCGCATCACCACGTCCGCGTCGTGCGCCAGCTCCTCCTTGAGGACCTTGATCGCGACCGTCTCACCGGGCTGTCCTGCCACGGCGGCCTCGGCGCCCGCCGTCTCCCGCTGGCGGGCACGCCAGACGGTGCCCGTGGCGCCGCGTCCCAGCGGCTCCTCGAGCAGGTACTTGCTGCCTACCGGCCGCACGTCATGCGCTCCCTGGTCGTGATGGATCTCTTGCCTGGCCCGCTGGGTCAGCCGCGGCCGTCCGATCCACTGTAGTGCCGTCGCACAAGCTTTTCGGTCCGGCGGACCGGGCGGGGCTTGTGGGGAAGACGCGCGTTTCGGACAGATGGTTGCCCGCCGCCGGCGGCGCCCGCCCGGCGGGCCGCACCACCCGATCGGGGATGGTTCCGAGATGACCATGGCAGCGCGAATCCGGCCGTGCACCGCGTACAAGCAGGCACTTTTTCGTCCTTAGAAGACCAATCAAGATCACTGATTGACGGTCGGCGGGCGTGTTGTCAGCGGCAGGTGCGAGGATGCACCCAGCACGAAGCGGTGGGGGCGCGGTCTTTGTCGCGGCGTGCACTTGGGACTTGTACGTGCCGACGTGCTCGGGCTGGCGGGGGGAGCGAGCGGCCCCCTGCCGAAGCCCCGGCAGAAGGGACCGTTGACGGCGATGCAGATCCGGCTGACCGTCCTCGGGCCGCGCAGCGGCCACACCACACGGGCCTGCGACGTGCTCGTGACCGCTCCCGCCGGCACCGCCCTGGCGGCCGTGGCCGGCTCGCTCGCGGCCTCCGTGGCGGGCGCGGGCGCGGAGGCCGGCAGCGGCCCCGTCGTGCTGTACGCCGGCTCCGAGCGCCTCGACCCGCAGCGCGCCGCGATCGGCGAGCCCCCGCTGATCGACGGCGCGGTGCTCTCCCTCCAGGGCCCCGGCCCCGCCCCCGCCCACGGCCTGCCCCACGGCACCGCGCGGCTGCGCGTCGTCTCCGGGCCCGACGCCGGCGGCGTCCATCTGCTGCACGGCGGCCAGATCCGCATCGGCCGCTCCGCCGACGCCGACGTCCCCCTCGACGACCCGGACGTCTCCCGGCTGCACTGCGCCGTGACGGTCGAGCCGGACGGCTCGGTGCACGTCGCCGACCTGCGCTCCACCAACGGCACCGTCGTCGACGGCGGCGACCTCGGTGAACGGCCCGCTCCGCTGCGCCCCGGCGCCCTGCTGCGCATCGGCGAATCCGCCCTCCGCCTCCAGTCCGCCCCCAGCACCCCCGACCCCGCCCTGCGCACCACCCCCGACGGCGAGGGGCAGCTGCGCATCGCCCCGGGGACGGACGGCTCCCCCACCGGGACCGGCGCCGACACCCCGCCCGGCGCGTACGACCGCGGCCCCCAAGGCGCCGCCGCGACCACCCCCGTACCCCCGCCCCGCACCGCACCGCCCACGGGCCCGGCGACGCGACGCGACACACCGCTGCGCGGCACCCCCACGCAGGACACCTGGCAACCGCCCGGCGCCGGGGACGGCCACGGCTACAGCGCCCCGTACGGCGGCGCCGCGGACGCCCTTCCCGACGCCGCCACCGCCCACGGCTACGGCCACGGCTTCGACCGCGCCACCGGCACCGCCGACGGATTCGGCCCCGCGTTCCGCGAGGAGCCGGCCGAGCGCGCCCCCACCGGTGCGCAGGACCTGACGCACGGCGGACAGCGGGCGCTGGCGCCCGCCGACGAGGTGCCCGGCGACGAGGCGCCCCGCAAGGGCGGCCGGCGGGGCGGGATCGGCGCCTGGGCGCGGCGGCTGGCCGGCGGCCGGCCCGCCGTGGAGCGCCCGGACGACGCCCGTACCGACTTCGCCGCCCGCTACGAGCCGGACGGCGCCCCCGCCCCCAGGGGAACCACCGTCGGCGCGCAGGGCGCCGCGGGCCCCTCCGGGCCGGCCGAGCACGAGCGCTGGCCGGACGCCGCCGCGGTCCTGCTCACCGCGCTCGGCCCGGGGCCCCGGCTCTGGGAGCGCGGCCGGGACCACCCCGACGCCCTGGCCGTCCGCCTGGGGACGACCAGCCGCGGCGGCGGCCGGAGCGCCGTACCGGTCACCGTCGAGCTGCGCCGGGCGGGCTCCCTGGGCCTGGCCGGACCCCGCGCCCGGCTCGCCGGACTGGCCCGCTCCGCCGTCGCCCAGCTCGCCGCCCTGCACTCCCCCGGCACCCTGGAAATCGTGCTGATCAGCGCGGACCGGGCGCGCGCCACCGAGGAGCGGGTGGCGGACTGGTCCTGGCTGGGCTGGCTGCCGCACGTCCGCCCCGCACACGGCCAGGACTGCCGGCTGCTGCTCGCCTACGACCGGGAGCAGGCCACGGCCCGCACCTCGGAGCTGGCACGGCGGCTCGACGACAGCCCCCTGGGCCCCGGCTGGGCCAGCGCCGAACGCGCCGAGATCGCCTCCGCCGCCGCCCACCACCAAGGCCCGTACACCCTGGTGATCGTGGACGGCGACCCCGGCTCGTCGGCGCTGCGCGAGACCACCGCCCGCCTCGCCTCGGGCGGCCCGGCGGCCGGTATCCACCTCCTGTGCCTGGCGGAGACCCCGGCCGCCTCCCCCGCCTTCCCGCTGGCCTCGACGTACGAGGCGGCCCGCACGGCGTCACCCGCCTTCGGCGAGTGCGGAGCGGTCGCGGTGCTCAGCGGCGACGTCGCCACGGCGCTGCGCGTGGTCCAGCCGGGCTCCGGACCGAACGGCACGGTCGCGACGGTCGACGCGGTCTCCGGCGCCTGGGCGGACCGCTTCGCGCGGGCGCTGGCGCCGCTGCGCGAGACCGACGCCGCGGCGACCGCCGACGGCTCCGCGGTGCCCCGCGCGGCCGTCCCGCTGCCCGATTCGGCGCGACTGCTGGACGAGCTGGGGCTGGCCCGCGCCACCCCGGCGTCGCTGATGGCCCGTTGGGCCGCCACCCTGGACACCGACCGGGCCGGCGCCGCGGCGGTGCTCGGCGCGGGACCGCACGGCCCGCTCCACGCCGACCTGGCCGCCGACGGCTCGCATCTGCTCCTGGAGGGCGCGCCGGCCACCGGCAAGACCGAGCTGCTGCGGTCGCTGGCGGCGTCGCTGGCCGCCGCCGACCGCCCGGATCTGCTGTCGCTGGTGCTGGTGGACGGCGGCGGCAGCGAACGCGGCGAGGGGCTGCGGGTGTGCACGGACCTGCCGCACGTCACGACGTACCTCGCCGCCTCCGACCCGGTCCGGATGCGGGAGTTCGCCCAGGCGCTGTCCTCGGAGCTGAAGCGGCGCACGGAAATACTGGCCGGCACGCCCTTCGCCGAGTGGCGCGCCAAACACCTCCCGGCACCGCGGATCATCGCCCCGCGCCGCTCGACCGAAGGCGGTCACGGAGAGCAGGAACCAATCACTCTCCGTAATCGTTGCCGAAACAAGGAGGAGGAGAGCGGCACACCGGCGGACTCGTCGACAACCGGCACGCTACGGCTCCGCGCCCGCAGCGGAGCCACCGCCGAGGACACCGCCACCGGATCCCCGGAGCCCGCCGCGCCGATGCCCCGGCTCTTCGTCCTCGTCGACGACTTCGACGCACTGGTCGCCCCGGCCCTGGGCAGCCCCGGCCGGCCCGCCGCCGGTTCCGTCGTACGGGCGCTGGAAGCGGTGGCCCGCGACGGGGCGGCCCTCGGCGTCCACCTGATAGCCGCGACCGGCCACCCGGACCGCACAGCCGAGACCGCGACCAGCGAACGGGCCGGCCTGCGCGTCGAACTGGGCGCGGCCGCCGACCCCTCGGAGCCGGTACCGCCCGGCCGGGGCCGGCTGCACCGCGCGGCGGACGGCTCCTCGACACCGTTCCAGGCGGGCCGGGTCACCGGCCGGATACCCCGCACCTCCACGCTGCGGCCGACCGTCGTACCGCTCGAATGGCAGCGGATGGGCGACCCCCCTGCCCGGCGCCCGCTGCGTGAGTTGGGCAACGGCCCGACGGACCTGGCCCTGCTGGCCAGCGCGCTGCAGAGGGCGGCACAGTCCTCGGGCGCACCGTCCGCTCCACCCTTGGTGTGAGCGGGGCGGCCCTGGGTGTCGCCCGCATCCGAGCCCCCGGGTGTCGCCCGTATCCGAGCCCCGGTGTCGGCGTATGCGAACCCCAGGTGTCGCCGTATGCGGGCACCAGGTGTCGCCGGAATCCGAGGTGTCGCCCATGCCCTCCCCCGTCCTGTGCCGTTGGGCCTGGCGTAGTCGCTGATCCCGTAACAGGCCCATCACGAAAGGTGAGTTGGCGGCGACGGCGGTATTGCGGAGCCCGTGGCCAGGGCGTAGACCTGTCGCACACCACCACCGCACACACAACCGCACAGAGGCTCGACACCACCGCACCACGCAACACCACCGCACCACGCACCGGACCAGAAGCACCGCACCACCCACCGCACCACGACACCACCGCACCACGGACCGGACCAGAAGCACCGCACCACGGCACCACCGCAACCGCACCGCACCGCACCGCACCGGCATGGCAGGCGCAGCGACAGGGGGCTACGGGGATGCGCAGACGACTCGACCGTACGGCTGGACGTGCGACCGCCGCGGTGGCGGCGGCGGGGCTGGCTCTGGCGCTGGCCGCCTGTGGCGGCGGTGGCGGGGCGAAGGGCGGCGGCAGCGGCGGGAGTGGCGGCAGTGGCGGCGGCAAGGGGGGCTCCACCGCCCCGACCGTGCGGCTGCCCCAGCTGAACGGGCAGAAGTTGCAGGTCACCGCGGTCTGGACGGGGCCGGAGCGGGAGAACTTCGTCAAGGTGCTGGACGAGTTCGAAAAGCGCACCGGCGCCGACGTCGCCTTCGTGCCCAGTGGTGATGACATGGCCGGTTTCATCGGCTCCAAGATCGCCGGTGGTGGGCCGCCCGATGTGGCGATGCTCCAGCAGGTCGGCGTGCTCAACGAGTTCGCCCAGAAGGGCTGGCTCAAGCCGCTCGGCGCGAGCGCGAAGGCGCAGCTCGCCAAGAACTTCTCCAAGGGCTGGCAGGACCTCGGCGCCCACAAGGGCACCCCGTACGGGGTCTACTTCAAGGCCAGCAACAAGTCGCTGGTCTGGTACAACGCCCAGGCGTTCGACAACGCCGGCGCCAAGGAGCCGAAGACCTGGCCGGACTTCGTCAAGGCGGCGGAGATCATCGCCGAGTCGGGCGTCGAGCCGGTGTCGGTGGGTGGCGCGGACGGCTGGACGCTGACCGACTGGTTCGAGAACGTCTACCTCTCGCAGGCGGGTCCGCAGAAGTACGACCAGCTGGCGCAGCACAAGATCAAGTGGACCGATCCGACGGTCAAGCAGGCGTTGACCACGCTGGCGCAGCTCTTCGGCCGCAAGGACCTGCTGGCGGGCGGCGGTTCCGGTGCGCTGCAGACGGACTTCCCGACGTCGGTGACCCAGACCTTCAGCGGCGGTGACGCCCCCAAGGCCGCGATGGTCTCGTCGGCCGACTTCGCCGCCGCCAACATCACCCAGACCAGGGCAAAGGTCGGTACCGATGCCAAGGTCTTCGCGTTCCCCGCGGTGGGCGCCAGGTCCCCGGTGGTGACCGGCGGCGATGTGGCGGTGGCGCTCAAGGACAGCAAGGCCTCACAGGCGCTGCTGACGTTCCTGGCGTCGACGGACGCGGCGAAGCTCTGGGCGCAGGCGGGCGGGTTCGTCTCGCCCAACAAGGAGCTCGACCAGGCGGCCTACGCCGATGACGTGATGCGGGAGATCGCCAAGGCGCTGATCGCGGCGGGCGACGACTTCCGTTTCGACATGTCCGATCAGGCGCCCGCTTCCTTCGGCGGCAAGCCGGGGCAGGGCGAGTGGAAGGACCTGCAGGACTTTCTGAAGGACCCGAAGGACATCGCCGGTACGCAGGCGCGGTTGGAGAAGGACGCCGCCAAGTCGTTCGGGCGTTGAGGGCACGTGTGGAGTTGAGGGCACGTGGAGTTGAGGGCGCGTGTGGGTTGAGGGCGCGTGTGGGTTGAGGGCACGTCGAGTTGAGGGCGTGCCGAGTTGAAGGCACAGCGAGGGCGCGTCGTTGCGGGCGTGTCGTCGAGCGCACGTCGTCCGGGCGAGGAGAGGCGCATCGTCCGGGCACCGAGAGCCTGCCGCCGACCGCTTCGACCGGGACCGGGGGACCGTCACGATGAGCGACCGACAGCGCGACCCGAAGCGCCGCGTACGGAGCGATGTACGGGGCGACGTCCGGAGCGATGTAGGGGGTGGCGTCCGGGCCGGGGCGGCCGGGAGGACCGGCGCGGCCGCGAAGGCCGTCGGCGGGCGCCGGGGGCGCGCGGGGCTGCCGGCGACGCGCCGCTGGATCGCCGCGGTGTTTCTGCTGCCGGCGTTGCTGCTGCTGGGTGCGCTGGTGGTCTATCCCATCGTCTTCTCCGTCTGTCGCAGTCTGTTCGACGCGTCCGGTGACGGGTTCGTGGGGCTGGACAACTACGGGGAGATGTTCTCGGACGAGGGCATCCGTACGGCGCTGCGGAACAACGTCGTCTGGGTGGTGGTGGCGCCGACGGTGTCGACGGCGCTGGGGCTGGTCTTCGCGGTGCTGACCGAGCGGATCCGGTGGGGCACCGCGTTCAAGTTGATCGTGTTCATGCCGATGGCGATCTCGATGCTGGCGGCCGGGATCATCTTCCGGCTGGTGTACGACCAGAACCCGGAGCGGGGGGTCGCCAATGCGGTGTGGGTGGGTGTGCACGACACCTTCGCCGATCCGGCGCCGTTCCCCGGTGCCAAACCGCGGCCGCGCGCCGATCTCCGGCCGTCCGGTGGCGGCGCGTTCACCACGCGGTCGGCCGCACGGGCGGGCTCGGCGGTGAACCTGCCGCTGGTCGCGGTGCGGCAGGACGATCTGCGGGGTGCGAGGCCGGCGGTCGCCGCCGTACCGCGCCCCGGGAAGGTCACCGGCACCGTCTGGCTGGACTTCACCCGCGGTGGCGGCGGGCGGCCCGGTGTGATCGACGGCGGGGAGCGGGCGCTGGCGGGTCTGACGGTGGAGGCGGTCAAGGACGGCCGGGTGGTGGCCACGGCGACGACGGCGGCGGACGGCACGTACGCGCTGCCCGCGGACCAGGCCGGCGGGGCGCGGCTGCGGCTGCCGGCGGCCGACTTCGCCGAGGCGTACGGCGGTGTCGACTGGCTGGGGCCGGCGCTGGTGACCCCGGCCATCATCGGCTCCTATGTGTGGATGTGGGCCGGTTTCGCGATGGTGTTGATCGCCGCGGGGCTGGCGGGGGTGCCGCGTGAGCTGCTGGAGGCGGCGCGGGTGGACGGTGCCGGTGAGTGGCAGGTGTTCCGCCGGATCACGGTGCCGCTGCTGGCGCCGGTGCTGGTGGTGGTGCTGGTCACGCTGATGATCAACGTGCTGAAGATCTTCGACCTGGTGTACATCATCGCGCCGGGCTCCAGCATCCGGTCCGCCAATGTGCTGGCGCTGCAGCTGTTCCAGTCGTCGTTCGGCACGGATGTGGACGAGGGGCTGGGCAGCGCGATCGCCGTGTTCCTGCTGCTGCTGGTGATGCCGGTGATGTACGTCAATCTCCGGCGCATACGGAAGGAGCGTCGCCGATGACGACCGTGGACGGTGCCGTACCGGACCGGCGGGCCGGCGCCTCGGGTGGTGCCGTGCGGGCCGGGCGGCCGCTCGCCGCGCGTCTGGTGGCGCGGGCGGGTGGCGGCGCCATGCGGGTCTTCCTGGTCCTGGTCGCCCTGTTCTGGCTGATGCCGTCGGTGGGGCTGCTGCTGTCGTCGCTGCGTGGTCCGCAGCGGAGCGCCGAGTCCGGCTGGTGGCAGGTCTTCGCCGAGCCGGCCCAGATCACCTGGGACAACTACAGTCGGCTGCTGTCCAACGAGAAGGTGATGGGCTCGCTGCTGACGACGGCCTCGATCACGGTGCCGGCGACGGTGCTGGTGGTGGTCATCGGGTCGCTGGCCGGCTATGCGTTCGCGTGGCTGGACTTCCCCGGGCGGGACGGCTGGTTCCTGGTCGTGGTGGGGCTGCTGGTGGTTCCGGTGCAGGTGGCGCTGATCCCGGTGGCGAAGCTGTTCGGTGCGGTGGGGCTGTTCGAGACGACGGCCGGGGTGATCGCGTTCCATACGGCCTTCGGGCTGCCGTTCGCGGTGTTCTTGCTGCGGAACTTCTTCGCGGAGATCCCTCGTGAGCTGCTGGAGGCGGCGCGGCTGGACGGGGCGGGTGAGCTGCGGCTGTTCACCCGGGTGGTGATGCCGCTGGGTGGTCCGGCGATCGCGTCGCTGGGGATCTTCCAGTTCCTGTGGGTGTGGAACGACATGTTGGTGGCGCTGATCTTCGCGGACAGCGGCAGTCCGCCGATCACGGTCGCGCTGCAGCAGGAGGTGCGGCAGTTCGGCAACAACATCGATGTGCTGGCGCCGGGCGCGTTCGTGTCGATGGTGGTGCCGTTGATCGTCTTCTTCGCCTTCCAGCGGCAGTTCGTCTCGGGTGTGATGGCGGGCGCGGTGAAGTAGGTCCGCCGGGGACGGCCACGGGACCGGTGCGAGCTCGCCGCGGGGCCGCTGCCGGACGGGTACAGAACCGGCGCAGGACCGGTGCCGGGGGGTCTTTTGTTGTTATCCCGCGTTCATGTCGGTCCCCCTACGATGTCGGGCACTGCCGCGAAAGGCATGGTGCGTCGGCGCCTTGTCGTGGAGACTGCCTAGCGGTGCTCGCGCGAGGACGTGCGAGCGATGGCGCTTGGGCTCCGTGCGGGTCGCGCCGCCGCGCCGCGGCCGTGACGCCGGGCTCGTTCACAACTGCAGATGCCGCACGGATCGCGTACGAATTCCCAGACAGCTCCGACACCCCTCACGCCCCTGTCCGCCGCCGATCTTCCGTCGACCTCCTGTCGATCTCCTGTCGACCCCGTATCGACCGCCTGTCGATCCCCTGTCCCCGAGTGCATTTCGCCCTACGTTCCCGACCGTCTGGAGACGGACCGCACATGACTGCCCCCACCGCAGACCAGAGTGCCGAACAACTCCCGCGCCCCACGCGGCTGTCCGAGGTCAAAGGCTGGTTCTTCACCGCCGACCAGCTGCTCTTCGACTGGTTCCTGGCGTATCAGCAGGACCGTTCCGAGTCGGGTGACCTGCTTGAACTGGGCGCGTACATGGGCAAGAGCGCGATCTTCCTCGGTGCGCGGCTGCGCCCTGAGGAGCGCTTCACGGTCTGCGACCTCTTCGACTCCCCCGCCGAGGACGCCTCCAACTCCAAGGAGATGAAGAAGTCCTACGCGACCCTGACGCGGCGCGCGTTCGAGGCGAACTACCTGGCGTTCCACGACGAGTTGCCCACCATCGTGCAGGGTCTCAGCTCGATGGTGAGCGACCATGTCGATCCGGGGTCGGTGCGCTTCGCGCATATCGACGCCTCGCATCTGTACGAGCATGTGCACGGCGACATCCTGGCGGTGCGCGAGCTGCTCACCGGCAGCGGTGTGGTGGTGCTGGACGACTACCGCGCCGAGCACTGCCCGGGGGTGGCCGCCGCCACCTGGCAGGCCGTGGCGAACGAGGGGCTGCGGCCGATCTGCATCACCGGCACCAAGTTCTACGGGACGTGGGGCGATCCCGAGCCGGTGCAGAAGGCGCTGCTGGAGTGGATCGCGGCGCGCGGCGACGTCTGGCACGAGGTGCAGTACGTCAACGACGCCCCGCTGGTCCGGCTGAGCGCCAAGGGCGCCGAGGAGCCCGTCCAGCCGGTCTCGCGCCACCAGGCGGTGCCTGCCGCCCGTGCCGTGCCGCGGGCGTCGGCCGGGCGTCCGGCGGCGTCGGGGGCCCGTCCGGCGCCCCGTCCGCCGGTGCCGACCCGCAGCACGGTGCGCAGGGTGGCGCTGGACGTGCTGCCGCCGATCGTCACCCGGGCGATCGTCCGGGCCCGTAAGCGGGCGCGTACCCGCTGAGGCGGGCCGGTGGGCGGTGCGCTGCCGCCCGCGGCTTTCGGCGCCGGCAGCGCGCGTCGCCTCGGCGCGTTATGCGGGGACCTGCGCCACGAGGACGAACGCGTTGGACCGCAGCAGCATCCCGGCCGGCCGCGGCAGCGGATGGGAGTAGGTGCGGCGGACGGCCAGGCCGGCGGATTCGGCGAAGGCGCGCAGCAGGTGGAAGTCGGTGAAGCGGACCGGGGCGGGGCCGGCGGCCCGGTGTCCGGCTTCCTGCGGGGTGATCAGCAGGACGCCGCCGCCCGGCCGTACGTAGCGGACGTAGGCGCGCAGCAGCTCTTCGACCTGTTCGTCGTCGAGGTGCTCCAGGACGTGCGCGGTCAGCAGTGCATCGAAGGCGCCGGGTCTGGCGTGCGGGCCGGCGAGGAAGGCGTCGGCGGTGTAGGCGGTCAGTCCGCGGGTGCGGCAGCGTTCCACGGCTTGCGGGTCGTGGTCGATTCCGACGCTGCCGGGGGCGCATCCGGCGAGGGTGTCGCCTTGTCCGCAGCCGATCTCCAGGACCCGTCCGGCGCCGATGCGCCGCAGTTGGCGGCGGTAGGGGGTGCGGTCGGGCAGCAGCCGGGCGAGGCCGCTGCGGGCCCGGTCGGCCGGCAGTCGGGCGGTGGAGGCGGCCGGGGCGGTGCCGGTGGAGCAGGCGACCGGGGCGGTGCGGGGGTCGCTGCCGGGCGGCTGGGCATCGGGGCTGTCGGTGGCGGTGGAGCTGTCGGTACGGCCGGGCATCGGGACGCGGTCACCTTCCCTGGGGACGCGGCGCGCGGGGCGCCATAACGCTGTGCATCGGGTCTACGGCATCTGATGCGCGCCCGGCGCCGCGGCGCGCCGAGGGCCGCACACTGAGCGTAATCACCCGAACACGTGCTGTCGACGATGCGTCTCACCCTTTCAGCGCAGATCCGGTGACCGTGCCGCCGGTGGTGAGTTGAACGGTCCGGTCTTGTGCATCGCCAGTCCGGAAAGGCTTGGTCCGCGTATGAAGCCTCGGCTCACCGTCGTCGTTCCCGTGCATCGCCTGGAGGGGTCCGAGCGGAATGTGGAGGAGTGCCTGGATTCGGTGGCGGCTCAGACGCTGACCGAACTGGATGTGGTGATGGTGGACGGCGCTCCCGCGCAGGGGGCGGCGGGTGCCGCGGAGGGTACGCCCGCCGCGGTCGCCCGCCGGTTCGCCGAGCGGGATCCGCGGTTCCGTATCGTCCACCACCCGGGGGGCGAGGCGGCGGGCGGGTGCGGCGCGGTGCGCAACACCGGTGCCCGGCACGGCTATCCGCACACCGACTACCTGGCGTTCCTCGACGCCGACGACGTGCTGCTGCCGCGCGCCTACGAGGATCTTGTGGGGCTGCTGGACAAGTCCGGTTCGGACCTGGCGACGGGGAACGTCTACCGGCTCGGCGCGGCCGGCCGCAGTCAGTCCGCGCACCATCCGGAGACCTACGGGACGGCGCTGCGCACCCACATCTCCGAGGACCTGTCGCTGCTGTCGGACTGCTTCGCGCGCAACAAGGTCTTCCGGCGCGCTTTCTGGGAGCGGCACGAACTGGCTTTCCCGGAAGGGGAGTTGTGTCATGACGCGGTGGTGACGCTGCCGGCGCACTTCCTGGCCAGGACGGTCGACGTGCTGCACGAGCACGTGTGCTACTGGCGGTTGCCGGAGGGGCCGGGCCGGTACCGGGGGCTCGATGCGGGGGGTGTGCGGGAGCGGTTCGCGGCGGTGGCCGCGGTCCGCCGCTTCCTGGCCGACCCGGCCCGTACCCATCTGAACGCCTATCAGCGCGACTACGACCGCGCGCAGCTGACCGACGGGCTGCTCGATCTCGTCGAGGCGCTGCCGACCGCGGCGCCGGAGACCCGGACGGCGTTCTTGGACTGCGCCCGGGGCTTCCTGGCGGGGGCCGATCCCCGGTTGTTCCCCGCGCTGCCGGTGGAGCTGCGGATGCGCTGGTATCTGATCCGCGCGGGGCGGATGGCGGACCTGCTGGCGCTGCTGGCGCACGAGGCGCGCAACCCGGCGGGGTTCACGGTGGCCGGTCCGCCGCTGCGCAAGCGGGCGGTGCTGCCGCTGGGCGGCGCGGCGGGGGTCGGTTCGCGTACCGGCGCGGCAGGGGGCGCGGCGCTGGAGCTGCCGCCCGGTGTGACGCGGCTGGAGCGCGCCGACTTCCCGGTGCGGGCGAAGGTCGTCGAGGCGGTGTGGCGCGAGGGTGTGCTGTGTCTGCGCGGCTACGCCTATATCCGCAATCTGGCCGCCGCGCACCGGCACAGCTATCTGCGGACGGCGGTGCTGTCGTGCGGCCGGCGGCGGATCCTGCTGCCGCTGCGGCCGCTGGCGATGCCGGAGGCGACGGCCGAGTCCGGTCAGGAGCAGCACTGCTACGACTGGTCGGGCTTCGAGGTGCGCATCGATCCGGCGCGGCTGCGCCGGGGCGGGCGGTGGGAGGAGGGTGAGTGGCGGGTCGGGGTGCTGCTCACCTCGGCGGGCGTGGTGCGGGCGGCGGCGCTGGGCGCGGCTTCGACGGGGTCGGGTGCCGCGCCGGGGGCCTTCGACGTGGCCGACGAGGGCGGCGGGGCGGGGCGGGTGCGGATCACGCCGTGGTACGCGCAGGGGCGGCTGCGGCTGTCCGTGGCGCGCCGTAACCGGCGGCTGGCCGGGCACCGGGCGGCGGCCGGGGCGCTGGATGTGACGGTGACGGCTCCGGGGCCGGCGCCGGCGGCGCTGCGGCTGACGCATCAGGGGACGGGGACGGTGGTGTCGTTCCCGGTGGAGACGGCGCGGGTGGCCGCGGCCCCCGGGGAGGGGGCGGACGCCGGGGCCGCGTGCGGCGCCGGGCGGCTGACCGTCCGTATCCGCCTGGACGCGCTCGCCGCGGCGCGGCCCCCTCGCGACGGCGCGCCCTCGGCGATCGCCCCGGTGCACACCGAGAGCTGGTCGCCGGAGCTGGTGCTGCCCGACGGCGGCACCGAGGCGATCGCCTGCGAGGCGGGTCTGGAGCCGGTGGCGTATCCGCTTCCGCACGGCCGTGAGCTGGTGGTGGCGGCCACCGCGGCGGGCGACCTCGTACTGCACGACCGGACTCCGCAGCCGTATCTGGACCGGGTGCTGTGGCGTCCCGACGGCACGCTGCTGGTGGCGGGCGGGCTGCCGGACGCCGCGCCGCACGCCACCGAACTGGTCCTCAAGCACGCCGCGCACGCCGCCGAGCTGGCCTTCGCCACCACTCACGACGAGGGCCGGTTCCACGGCACGCTGCCGCTGGGGGCGCTGCCTTCGCTGGCCGGGCCGGTGCCGCTGCGGGAGGGCCGCTGGAGTCTGCATCTGCGCGAGCGGGGGGCGCCCGGTTCGGCGTTGGACGCGCCGGTGCGGATCGCGCCGGCCGTCTGGGAGGGGCTGCCGGCCGGCTGCGCGGTCGGCGGCAAGCCGCTGTCCTTGGACCGGCATCTGCACGACGAGGCGCTGGTGATCGCGGGTCCGGCGCTGCCGGTCACCGACCGCGGCCCCTACCGGCGCCGGGTGCTGCGCGAGCAGCACTATGCGCTGCACCGCTCCCGCCCGTTGCGGGACACCGTCCTCTACAGCAGCTTCGGGGGCCGCGCGTACGGGGATTCGCCGCGCGCGGTGCACGAGGAGCTGGTGCGCCGGGGTGCGGAGGTGGAGCATCTGTGGGCGGTGCGCGATGCGCAGGCCGCGGTGCCGAAGACGGCGCGGGCGGTGGTGGTGGGCAGCGCCGAGTGGCACGGGGCGCTGGCGCACAGCCGCTGGGTGGTCACCAACACCCATCTGCCGCGCTGGTTCACCCGGCGCGGCGGGCAGCGCATCATCCAGACCTGGCACGGTACTCCGCTGAAGCGGATCGGCGCCGATCTGGCGGGCACGCTGTGCGCGGGGCTGGCGCATCTGGCGCCGCGGCCGCGGGTGAGCCGGCAGTGGAGTGTGCTGCTGTCGCCGAACGCGCACAGCACGCCGGTGCTGCGTTCGGCGCTGGGCTACTCGGGGCGGCTGCTGGAGACCGGTCTGCCGCGTACGGACGCGCTGTTCGCCGCCGACCGCGATCTGAGGGCGGCGGCGGTGCGGGAGCGGCTGGGGATCGCGCCGGACCGGACGGTGGTGCTGTACGCGCCGACGCAGCGGGACGATCTGGCGTACGACGCCGGTCACCACCGGCTGCATCTGCCGCTGGATCTGGAGCTGGCGCGGCGGGAGCTGGCGCAGAGCCATGTGCTGCTGGTGCGCGGTCATCCGCTGGTCGCCGACCGGCTGCCGGCCCATCACGCGCCGTTCGCCGTGGACGTGTCCTGCTACCCCGACGCCACCGAGCTGCTGCTGGCCGCGGACGTCCTGGTCACCGACTACTCGTCGCTGGCCGCGGACTTCGCCAACACGGGCCGCCCGATGCTCTTCCTCACCCCCGATCTGCCGCACTACCGTGATGCGTTGCGCGGTTTCACGCTGGACTTCGAGGCCCGGGTGCCGGGCCCGCTGCTGACGTCGACCGGTGAACTGATCGACGCGCTGGGCGACTTGGAGGCGATCGCGGCGGCCGGCTCGGACGCGTACGCGGATTTCCGGGAGACGTTCTGCCACCGGGACGACGGCGGGGCGGCCGGCCGGGTCGCTGACCTGATGGAGCGGTGAGGCTCCCCGGGGGTGGTGGTGCGAGGAAGCGGTGGGCGGGCCGGTGCGCGGCAAGGTGAGGGCGGACGGATCGGCATCGCACGGCGCTCGCGTCGTTACAGCATGTGCGGGTTCCCTTACGGGCGTGCGCACACCCGGCTCCCGACTCCGTCCGGTCACGGGATGGCAATGAGGCGGAAAACCGAGGCGGCGGGTGCAACCGCACGGCGGGATTCCCCCTCTGACCCATCGGATATGGGATCGGACCCCGCTCGCGCCAAGTGATGCTGTCGACACGAAATGTAGATTTAGTGACTGTGAAAGAAGCCCTAGAGCCGCTGCCGGGGCCCACCATCACGCCTTCCGCGCAGGTCAGCATCGTCGTCATCGCTTTCAACGATGCCGTCCATGTCTGCGATGCGGTGCGCTCCGCGCTCGCGCAGGAGACTCCCGGGGAGACGGTCACCGAGGTGATCGCGGTGAACGACGCCTCCACCGACGGCACCGGCGCCGCCCTGGACGCCCTCGCCCGTACCGAGCCGCGGCTGCGGGTCGTGCACCGCAGCGAGAACAGCGGCGGCTGCGGCACCCCCCGCAACGAGGGTCTGCGCGCCGCCACCGGGCGGTTCGTGATGTTCCTGGACAGCGACGACGTGCTGCCGCCGGGCGCGGCGCGGGCGCTGCTGGCCGCGGCGCTGGAGCACGACGCCCCGGTGGCGGCCGGGGCCTGTGTGCGCCGTGAGCTGCCGGCGCGGCGCGACATCCCCTGGCTGCCGGCGCTCTACCGCGAGGCGGCGGTGCACGAGTCCGCCGCGTCCAGTCCCCAGTTGGTCCGCGACACCCTCTGCGTCAACAAGCTCTACGACCGGGCGTTCCTCGACGAGCACGGCATCGTCTTCCCCGAGGGCCGCTTCACCTATGAGGACTTCGTCTTCACCGCCCGGGTGCTGGCCGCCGCGCCGCGTATCGCGACCATTCCCGACAGTGTCTACATCTGGCATGTGCGCCGCTCGGCCGCCAAGCAGTCGATCTCCCTGGACCGCAAGGACGTCGCCAACTGGCAGGCGCGGATCGAGGCGCACCGCACCAGCGTGCGGATCTTC
This sequence comes from Streptomyces sp. NPDC059008, assembly GCF_042749045.1. NCBI lineage: Bacteria > Bacillati > Actinomycetota > Actinomycetes > Kitasatosporales > Streptomycetaceae > Streptomyces > Streptomyces sp. NPDC059008. Next base: position 65,522 of record NZ_JBHYJC010000034.1, read on the forward strand.
CTGGACGCCGGGCACAAGGCGCTGGCGCAGGCCGCCGCCACCAAGTTCCTCGATCACGATCTGCGGATGTACGTCCGTGAGCTGCACACCCGCGGCGCCGACTACCGCGCCGAGTGGTGGCGGCTGACCCGCGAGTACCTGGCGGGCTTCGACGAGGCGGAGCTGCGTGCGGCCCGGGCCCCGGCCCGTTGGCTGGCCCGGGTGGTGCTGGCCTCTCCCGTCCCGCGTGACCTGGACCGGCTCACGCAGCTGGCGGCCCGGCCCGGCCGGCTGCTGCCGCCGTACGCGGAGGCCGAGGGGCGGGCGGTGTGGTCGGCGGACCTTCCGGGGATCGAGCTGGAGGCGATCGGCACCAAGCCGCTGCACCGGCTGCCGGTGACGGTGGACGCGGAACCGGTGGTCGCCGGCCGCGGTGTGCTGCGGCTGCGCGTCCATGATCTGTACGGGCGGCTGGCGGCGGCCGGGCCGGAGAGCATCGACGTCGAGCTGCGGCGCCGGCGCGACGACCGTCGCGGCCCGGTCCACACCGCGGCCCTGACCCCCACGGCGGCCGGCACCGGCGCGGAGGCGTGCTGGTCGGCCGAGGTCGTCTTGGACATAGAGGCGCTGGTCGAGCGTGGCGCCGGGCACGCCGACCCGGAGCCGTGGGATCTGATGGCGCAGGTCAGCTGCGCCGACGGCGCCGGTTTCCGGGCCGCCCTGCGGGCCACCGGTCCGGGGCTGCGGCGCCGGGTGCTGCCCAGCCGGCGTCATGCCGTGCTGCTGGTGCAGCCGTATGCGACGACCGGCGGCGCGCTGTCGCTGCGGGTCGCGTCGGGGCTGCGCAGCGTCTGGCGGATCGCCGCCCGCCGCCTGCGCCGCTGACCGCCGCCCCTTGTTGTCCGACCCCGAGCCTAGGATTGGCGCTATGTCTTACTTGATCACGGGTGGTGCCGGCTATATCGGCTCCCATGTCGTACGGGCCCTGCGGCAGGCGGGGGAGCAGGTCGTGGTGCTGGACGACCTGACGACGGGCGTGGCCGCCCGGGTGCCCGAGGGCGTCCCGCTGGTCGTCGGCTCGATCCTGAACCGTGCCCTGCTCGATGCGACGATCGCCGAGCACGGTGTCACCGATGTGGTGCATCTGGCCGCCAAGAAGCAGGTCGGCGAGTCCGTGGAGATGCCGCTGCTGTACTACCGGGAGAACGTGCACGGCCTGCAGACGCTGCTGGAGGCGATGGCGTCGGGCGGCGTCGGCCGTTTCGTGTTCTCCTCCTCCGCGGCCGTCTACGGCATGCCGGACGTCGACCTGGTCACCGAGGACACGCCCTGCGCGCCGATCAACCCCTACGGCGAGACCAAGCTGGTCGGCGAGTGGATGGCTCGTGCGGCGGGCCGGGCGCACGGCATCAGCACGGCCTGTCTGCGCTACTTCAACGTCGCCGGCGCGGCCACCCCCGAGCTCGCCGACACCGGCGTGTTCAACATCGTCCCGATGGTGTTCGAGAAGCTCACCGAGGGCGCCGCGCCGCGTGTCTTCGGCGACGACTACGACACCCCCGACGGCACCTGCATCCGCGACTACATCCATGTCGCCGACCTCGCCGACGCCCATGTGGCGGCCGCCCGCAAGCTCGCCGAGCCGGGCCCGGTGCGGGATCTGACGCTGAACATCGGCCGGGGCGAGGGCGTGTCCGTACGCGAGCTGATCGGCCTGATCACCGAGGTCACCGGCCATGAGGGCGTCGTCCCCGAGGTGACCCCGCGCCGCGCCGGTGATCCGGCCCGGGTGGTGGCGGCGGCGGACCGGATCGCGGCGGAGCTGGGCTGGAAGGCGCACCACGACGTCCGCGACATGATCACTTCGGCGTGGGCGGGGTGGCGCCACCACCACCCCGGGGTCTGAGTCCCAGGGGCCCGCGGCCGGGCGCGGTCAGCCGGCGTCGGCGGCGGGTTTGCGGGCGGTGAGGTAGGCCTGCGGGGCCGACTCCCCCATCGCCTCCTCCGGCTCGCGCAGCAGCCGGGCTCGTACGTCCAGCCCGGCCCGCGCCAGCAGTGCGGCCATCTCGTCGGGCTGCCGCCGGCGGAAGTCGAGCGATACGGGGTGGCCGAAGGGCCGCTCCAGGTGCAGCGGCTCGTCGCCGGCCTGGAAGGCGAGAAGCAGGTGGCCGCCCGGGGCGAGCATCCGGTGGAACTCGGTGAAGAGTTCCGGGAGCCGCTCCAGGGGTGTGTGGATGATCGAGTACCAGGCGACGATGCCGCCGAGGGAGCCGTCCGGCAGGTCCAGGTCGAGCATCGAGCCGACGTCGAAGCGCAGGCCGGGGTACTCCCGCCGGGCGAGGGCCACCATCTCGGGGGACAGGTCGACGCCGGAGACGGCCAGCCCCAGGGCGTCGAGGTGGGCGCTGATCCAGCCGGGACCGCAGCCGAGGTCGGCGACGGGCCCGGCCTCCTCGGCCCGCACGGTGTCGGCGAACGCGGCGAGCACGGCCCGGTCCCAGTGCCTGGTGGCCATGGGGTCGCGGAAGTGCTCGGCGTAGTCGCCGGCGATGGTGTCGTAGAAGGTGCGGGTGTCGGTCAGGAACTCCGGTTCGTCGATCATGACCGGGCACCCTACTGCGCGGGGCGCGGGCAAGGGTGCCGCGGTCCGGTGGTCAGGTCAGGGGGTGCGAGGTCCGGCCCGACGCCTCGTCGATCTCGTCGTGTGCCTTGGTCAGCAGCTTCATCGCCAGTTCGTTGAGCGCTCTGGCTCCCGCGACCTCTTCGCCGACCCTCGGCTGGTTGGCGTCGGCGGGGTGGCGGCTGGCGTACCCGTGCGAGCGGACCTCGCTCCCGTCGGGGAGCCGTACGAGCGCGGCGGCGCGGGTGCGGTGGGTGTCCTCCTCGAATTCCAGCTCTACATGCCATCCGACAGCGGTCTGCAACATCGCGATCACCTCCGAAACCGCTGTTACCAGAGTGCGCCCACCGGCGGACCGGCGCACGGTGTGCCCAGGTGGAGGTGGAGATGGCCGTGCGGCCGGGAGCGGAAGAGAGTGGCGACGGCGGGGCCGGCCGGGCCGCGGGCGACGGTCCGCGGCGTGAGGCCGGCGGCGTCCGGGCCGTGCGGCGGGCCCGGGGCGCCGGCCGGGGTTTCGGGGACGAGCCAGGCCTCGCGTCGCAGGGCGGGTCCGGTGGTGCCGTCGGCGTGTGCGGTGACGGCGACCTTGAGTCCCCAGGTGCCGTCGGGCAGCGGACGGCCGTCGGCCGCGGTCGCCGGGTCGACCGCGGCCCGCCAGTGCTCGCCTTCGCAGCGGGCCGGGACGCGGTGGTCGCCGGCGCTGCCGTGCAGCAGGACCTCGACGGTGCCGCCGCCGAGGTGGGGCAGGGCGGCGGTGCCGCGCAGATGGACCGCGCCGCCGCTCCATCGCCAGCCGGTCAGCCGCTGGCGCAGCACCATGCGGTCGGTGAGGTCGTAGCAGGCCTCGGGCAGGGCGCGGGCGGGGTCGCGGAAGTAGGGGTAGGGGGCGAAGACGCGGCCGTCGGCGTCGATGTGCGGCGGTGGGGGGCGGGTGCCGGTGTCGGCGCGGACGACGGCGGTCAGTTCGTCGTGCAGTGCGTGGCGCAGGCAGTGGGCGCGCAGGCGGAGGCCGGGTGGCAGGCCGGCCAGGACCCGGTCGGTGAGGTAGCGGTCGACCAGGGGGCGGGCGGCGGCGGCCATGGCGCGGCGGCCGGCTGTGTCGCGGGCGAGGTAGGGGGCCGCGAAGGGCATGAGGATCTCGCCGTGGAAGTGGCGGACCATCAGGGTGTCGCGGTGCGCTCCGGGCGGGACCTCGGCCGCGACGTCGGCGAGGACGCCGCCGATGTAGTCGAGGTAGTCGCACCAGTCGGTGTCCTGGCGGCTGGCGTTGCTGTCGTCGGGCCGGCCGTGCAGGTAGTAGCAGTCGTAGTCGGCGACGACGGAGACGGTCTGGGCGCGCAGCAGGGCGGTGATCCCGAAGGGGAGGTCCTCGGCCAGGAGGCGGCCTTCGGTGAAGCGCAGCCGGTGGCGTTCGACGAAGGAGCGGCGGAAGAGTTTGTAGGCGGCCAGGGTCCAGTAGACCGGGGAGTCGAAGGGGGTGACGGCGGCGGCGGTGGTGCGCAGGTCGACGGGGGCGGCGCGGCCGTCGGCGCCGACGATCCGGCCGTAGACGATGTCCGAGCCGTGGGCCTGGGCCATGCGGGTGAGCCGGGCCAGTGCCTCGGTGCCGAGGTGGTCGTCGGAGTCGAGGAAGAAGAGGTAGTCGCCCCTGGCGTGGGCGAGGCCGACGTTGCGGGGCCGGCCGGCGCCGCCGGAGGCCGGCTGGTGCAGGACCGTCAGGTTGGGGTGGTGGCGGGCCTGTTCGGTCAGGTACTGGGCGCTGCCGTCGGTGGAGCCGTCGTCGACCGCGATCACCTGGATGCGGCGGGGGTCGAGGGTCTGGGCGAAGACCGAGCCGAGGCTGCGGTCGAGGTAGGGGCGGGTGTTGTGCACGGGTATGACCACGGAGACGGTGGGCGGCGGGGCGGTGGCCGCGGCCGTGGTGTCGTCGGATGCCGGCATGGTGCCCTTTCGTTCGTCGGTGTCGTCGCGGTCGGCCGGGCCCGCCCCGGTCGGCCGCGCACGCGTGGTCCCGTGCCGCTCTCCTGCGGGGGCAATCCCCCGAAAGCCCCGCGTCCCAGCAGGGCGAAACGGACTATTAAGACATATAACGTTGAGTGAACGTTCGCCGAGTGTGGAGGAGTGCCGGTGGCTCCGACGCCCGCCACCCCACAAGAGGCCCTCCGGCCCCAGGAGGTCACCCGGCCCCTTCCCCCGACGGAGCACCCCGCAGCGGTGCGCGGGCCCCTGCGCCGGCTGGCCGCCCCGGGGCTCGCGGCGGCGCTGTCCATGGGGGCGTACTGCCTGGCGCTGGCCGTCTACGGCAGCTATCCGTTCGGGCCGCGCTCCAGGGCCGTCAACGACCTGGCCAACCAGTTCGTGCCGTTCCACGCCCGGCTGTGGGACCTGCTGCACGGCCGCACCACCGGGGACGTGTTCTTCAACTGGAGCAGCGGCTACGGCGTTCCGTTCCTCGCGGACTTCTTCACGTACCTGATGAACCCGTTCTCCTGGCTGGTCGGGCTCTTCCCCCGCGAGCTGACCGACCTGCCGGTCTTCCTGGTCACCCTGTTCAGCATCGGCCTGGCCGCCGCCTTGATGACCGTCTTCCTGGGGCGGCTGCACCCGGGCCCCGGAGCGCTGCGGGCACTGGTGTCGGTGGGGTACGGGCTGTGCGCCTGGGTGCTGAACGACGGTTTCGCCGACCCGATGTGGATGTGGGGGCTGGTCGCGCTGCCGATGACCGGGATCGCGGCGGAGTGGTGCCTGCGCCGGACCCGCTGGGTGGCGGGCACCGCCCTGGTCGCGCTGGCCTGGGCGGGCAACTTCTACACGGCGGCGATGGCGACCCTGGCGATGGCGCTGGTGCTCGGGCTGCGGCTGCTGACGGCGCCGGGGACCGCCGCGGCCGACCGGCCGGCCGTGCTGGCCCGGGCCGGGTCCATGGCGGCGTGCGGCATCCTGCTCGCGGCGCCGGTGCTGACCGTCACCCTGCCGGCCAGCCGGGCCGCCCAGCCGGCGCCCGAGGTCCTCTACCGCGACCGGCCGGCGCCGCTGGACCAGCTGGCGCAGCTGCTGCCCGGCGGCCACGGCGGGGTGCCGGCGCCCAATGTGTCCATCGGGGTGGCGGGGCTGCTGCTGGTCGCGGCGTTCCCGTTCGTGCGCGGGGTGCCGGCGCGGGTGCGGATCGGCTGGTACGTCCTGGCGGCGGGTGTGGGCGCCTCGTTCGTCTGGGAGCCGACGATCCTGCTGTGGCACGGCTTCGCGCTGCCCAACGGCAGTCCCTACCGGGCCGCCTTCGTGCTCAGCGGGATCCTGGTGATGATCTCCTGGCTCGCGCTCGCGCACCGCCCGCGGACCGGCGAACTTGCCGCGGGCGGGGCGCTGGTGGCGTGGCTGGCGTGGCTGAGCCGCGACCAGGGGGCGGTCGGCACCGCGACGTGGCTCCTGGTGGCGGGCGGGGGCGCGACGGTCCTGGTGGGGCTGGGCGCGCTCGCGGCGCTGCACGGGCCCCGTGCGCGCCGGGCCGTCACCGCCGCGCTGACCGCCGCCGTCCTGCTCACCTCGGCGTACACGGCCTTCTCGGTGACGGCGGTACGGGACAAGATCGCGTGGTTCCGGCCCAAGCCCACGCTGGATCGGGCGTCGCTGGCGGCCCGGGACGTGCTGACCGCGCGCGGCGACTGGCCGCGCACCCGCACCGACCCCGGCCCGCACGAGTTCGCCAACAACGATCCGCTGCTGATCGGCGGCGAGGGCGGCTCGTACTACAGCAGCTATGTGCCCGCGGCCACCGCCCGCGCGCTGCGCGACCTGGGCGCGGGCTGGTACATGAGGGGCCGTCACACGCTCAGCTTCGAGGACCCGGTGGGGCAGGCGATCATGGGTGTGGGCAGCTATCTGTCGCCCGGCCCGGACCGCCACCGGTCGTTCGTGGCGCACCGCGCGCAGCCCCCGGCCCCGCTGCTGACCGTCCGCGACCGGCTGCCGGGTCCGCTCACCGGCGAGCGGACCGTCTTCGCGCGCCAGGAGCGGATGCTGGGCGCCCGGGTCTACGAGGTGCCGGACCTCGCGCCCGCCGCGGGCCCGGCCCCGGTGCCCGCCCGCGGCGGCTGGCTGCTGCCGGAGGCGGCGGGGCGCGGGACGGGCCGCGGCGGCGCGGGCACCGCCTTCCGTGCGCGGTGCGCCCCGGGCAGCACCGTCGTGTGGTCCGCGCCGTGGTTCTCCGGGCGGGTCAGCGGGCTGGGCGGGCACACCAAGGGCATCGGCGCCCGGGACAGCACCGCCAATCCGGTGCGGACGCTGGGCCGGGTGCCCGCCGACGGCACGGTGGTGGTGCGCTTCACCGGCACCGGCCGCCAGCTGGTGCCCGAGCACGCCCTGGGGTGCCTGTCGCGCGCCCGGCTCGCCGCGGCGGTGCGTGCCCTGCGCGGGCCGCGTGAGCTGACGGCCGCCGGGCACGCCGTGACGGCCCGGCTGCCCCGGGGCAGCAAGGGGCATGCGGTACTGGCGGTGCCGGCCGTCGCGGGGTGGGGCTGCTCGGTGGACGGCGGCCCGTTGGGGGCCCCGTCCTCGTTCGGCGGGCTGCTGGCCGTCCCGCTGGGCTCCGGGGCCCGGCGACTGACGTGTGCGTACGAACCGCCGGGCCTCGGCGCGGGGCTGGCGGCGAGCGGCGCGGCCGCGCTGGCGCTGGCCATGGTCGCGCTCGGGGGGCGTCTACGGAGCCGCCCACGGCTTCACTCCACCGAGGAGGTTGGCCGATGAGGCTGTCCGTCGTCGTCCCCTGCTACAACGAGGAGGCCGTGCTGGGCCGCTTCGACGCCGCGATCCGCGCGGTCCTGGAGCGCCTCGCCGTCCCCTACGAGCTGGTCTACGTCGACGACGGCAGCGTCGACGGGACCCTGGCCCGGCTCCGCGGTCTCGCGCAGCAGCACCGCGGCACCACCCGCTACCTCTCCTTCAGCCGCAACTTCGGCAAGGAGCCCGCGATACTGGCCGGTCTGCGGGCGGCCACCGGCGACGCGGTGATCATCATGGACGCGGATCTGCAGCATCCGCCGCCGCTCGTCGAGAAGATGCTCGACCTCTACCAGCTCGGCCACGACCAGGTCGTCGCCCGGCGCAGCCGGGACGGCGACCGGCGGCTGCGGACCGCGCTCAGCCGGCTGTACTACCGTGCCGTCAACAACTGGGTCGAGGTCGAACTCGCCGACGGCGTGGGCGACTTCCGGCTGCTGTCGCGCACGGCCGTGGACGCGCTGCTGTCGCTGCCGGAGTACAACCGCTTCTCCAAGGGCCTGTTCTCCTGGATCGGCTTCGACACCGTCACCTTCGACTACCGCAACGCCGCCCGGGAGGCCGGCGAGACGAAGTGGCGCCTGGGAGCGCTGGTCAACTACGGCATCGACGGCATGCTGTCCTTCAACTGCCGTCCGCTGCGGGCGGCCATCTACGCCGGGCTGGGCCTGGCCTCGCTCGCCGCGCTCTACACCCTGTGGATCGTCGGCGCGGCCGTCGCCGGCGGGGTCACCGCCCCGGGCTATGTGACGCTGGTGGCGATCATCGTGGGGCTGGGCGGGCTGCAGATGGTGATGCTGGGGCTGATCGGCGAGTACATCGGGCGGATCTACTACGAGGCCAAGCGGCGGCCGCACTTCCTGGTCAAGGAGAGCAACGCCGCCGCCGCGGCCCCCGAGCCGGCCGGTGCCGCCGCCGGCTCGCAGACCGGCTGATGCCCGCCGCGGAGCGGGCCCCCGCCCGCTGGGGCCAGATGGTGCGCTTCGCCGCCGTCGGCGGGGTCAACACGGCGACGTTCTACGCCTGCTACCTGGCGCTGCACCGCCTGCTGCCGTACTTCGCCGCCTACACCGCGAGCTTCGCGCTGAGCATGGTCTGCTCGTTCTTCCTCAACGCCCGCTTCACCTACCGCACCCGACCGACGTGGCGGAAGTTCCTGCTCTTCCCGCTGACCCAGGCCACCAACTACGCGGTGCAGAGCGCGGGGCTGGTGGCGCTGGTGAGCTGGCTGGGGGTGAGCACGACGGTGGCGCCGCTGGCGGCGGCGGGCTGCGCGCTGCCCTTCACCTACCTGCTGTCCCGGCGCATCCTGCTGCGCCCGGCGGCGCGGGCGGGCTCCTAGGGCGCGTCCGACGGGTCAGGCTCTAGCCCTGAGCCCGCCAGCGCCCGAACGGCGCGCTCCGCCCGGCGGAGGTCTGCCGGGTCGAGTGCAGCCGGCCGTCGTTGCCCAGGACGACGACCACCGCGCGCCCGGCGGCGTCCTGGGCGACCCCGGCGGCCGCCGAGTGCGCCGCCCGGCCGCGCTGCCAGGGACCGGGCGCGTCCTGGGCCATCGCCATCCGTACCTCGCCGTCGTCGTCGCGGGCCGCGAGCACCATGCCCTCGCCGCCGCCGATGGGCGCCGCCGCCACCCGCCCGTAGCCGCCGACCGCCTCGCACTGCGCCGAGACCCGCCAGGTGCCGGCCGTCCGCTGCCGTTCGGCGATCAGCACCCGGGCGGTGTCGGCGCGCCGGTAGGCGAGGCGGACCACGCCGCCGGCCAGCGGCACGGCGCTGACCGGGCCGGCCGGCCGCGGCAGTCCGGTGGCCGCGGCGGGCCGGGGAGTCAGCCCGGCCCGCTTCGACACCCAGTGCTGCACGGTCCGGGCGCTGGGGGCGACCAGATGGATCAGCCCGTCGGAGTCCACGCACGCGTCGATGTCGTCGACGATCCCCGGGGACGCCTGCAGCGTGCTGACCGGGCCCTCCAGCCGCCGCCAGGGCGAGAAGGGCCCTCGGGGCGGGGCGGCGCGGTGGGCGATGTTGCCGTCCCAGGTCCGGACGAAGACGTGCACCGCGCCGTCGGGGGTGGCCACCGCCGCCGGGAAGCCGATCTCCAGCGACCGGACCGGGTCGGCGTCCGGGGAGCCCAGCGGCTCCCAGCGCCCGAAGGCGGGCCCGCCGTCCGCCGCGGTGCCGTGCTGCACCGCGGTCACCAGCTCACGGCGGTGCGCGGTGTGACGGCCCGGCAGCACGGTGCGGGAGGCGAACAGCACCAGCGCGCCGTCGGACCGGCGCACCGCGTGGATCTGCCCCTGCAGCAGCTCCCCGCCGGCCGGCAGCGGCGCGCCGAAGCGGCCGCTGCCCGGCCGGCTCTCGGCCCAGCGGTACGCCGCGCCGCCCAGGACCGCGAAGGCGGCCAGCCGGCCGTCGTGGGCGGCGTGGAGCCAGGCGTTGGAGCCGGGCGCGCGCAGCCGGGTGGAGCGGGTCCAGTTGCGGGCGGTGCCCCTGAGCGCCGAGTCGCCCACCTTGCGGTCGCCGCAGCCGGCCGGGTCGCCGCAGCGGCGGCGGTCGGCCCAGCCGTACACCGACAGCACCCGGGCCTTGTTGCGGGCGGTCTCGGCGTCGACGTCGCCCGGCAGCACACCGGCCTCGTAGCCGAGGTAGTTCTCCACGATGGCCGGGCGGTGCGGCGCGCCGCCCCGGTAGGCGGCCAGGGCGGCCTGCGCGAAGTAGGCGGAGGCGGTGTGGTCCTGGTGGTCGTAGTAGCGCAGCCCGGCCAGCCGGGGGTCGCGGTCCGCGGTGGCCGGCGGGGGCTTGGGGGAGTGCGCCGCGTTCGGGTCCAGCGTCCGTACGACGGTGGGCCGGACCCGGTCGAGCACCGCCACCAGGGTCTGGACGACCTGGTCGCGGGTGTAGTGGAACCGCCGCTCCACGGGGGTGCCGGCGGGCCGCAGTGTGGGCAGGGTGCCGGCGGCACCCAGCCACAGGCCGCGCAGGCTCGCCGTACGGGCCTGCCAGACCGCCCGGGCCTCCACCAGCTGGAGGAAGACCAGCCGGTGGTGCGGGGCGCCCTGCAGCGTGTGGACCTCCACCTGGAGGCCGGGCAGCAGCGACACCGCGGCGACGTCCCAGGGCGCGGCGGGGTTGCCGGTGGCCATCGCGGCGTGTGCGGCGCGCAGCCCGTTGGTCCGGGCCCGGGCGAAGGCGGCCCGGTCCTGGGGGACGCTGCCGGGGTGGAGGGCGGCCGGGCTGACGTTGCGTCCGTCGGCCTCACCGCCCGTCAGACAGACCGTCACCGAGCGTGCCCCGCAGCGCAGGGACTGCTCCAGATCGGGGTTCATGAAGAACAGCCCGTCGTCGGCGTGCGCGACGACCTGGACGAAGGACTGGTCGGCGGGGTCCACCAGCAGCCGTCCGCGGTCGCCCGCCCCGGTCGGGTGGCGCTCCGTCAGGCGCCAGGACCGCACGGCCGTACCCGCGGCCGCGGCCAACGCCCCGCCGCCGGCGGCCTGGAGGAGCCGGCGGCGGGAGACGCGGGGCGGGGGCGCGGGTGACACTCCCTCAGTATTCGGTCGTACCGGCGATCCCGCTCGTCCGAAAGTTCACCACTTGACCACTTCTGTGATGAGCGCCACAGAACTTTCAGGTTACGAACAACAACCTTTTTGGGTTAACGCGGGTCAGATGGCTGACAATGCAAGAGACCCCTTTGGGGCTTTTTTGCTTTCTGTACTCAGCTCGCCACGAGGAGTAAGCACCGCATGTCCGAGACAGACCTCGACGCCGTACCCCGCTTCAGCATCATCGTCCCCGTGTTCAGAGTGCAGGGATTCCTGCGCGAGTGCATGGACTCGGTGCTGAC